>NZ_JBSGDD010000023.1:0-81869 GCF_053602195.1 Kitasatospora sp. NPDC004531
CTGGACACCGTCGACCTGTACCTGATCCACTGGCCCACCCCGGCCCGCGACCTGTACCTCGACTCCTGGCGGGCGATCGAGCGCCTCGCCGCCGAGGGCCGGATCCGCGCCGCGGGCGTCTCCAACTTCCAGCCCGCCCACCTCACCCGGCTGATCGACAACGGCGGCCTGGTGCCCGCCGTCAACCAGGTCGAGCTGCACCCCGGCCTCCAGCAGGCCGAACTGCGCGCCTTCCACGCGAAGCACGGCATCGCCACCGAGGCCTGGAGCCCGCTCGCCCAGGGCGCCGTCCTCGACGACCCGGCGATCACCGCGATCGCCGACCGCACCGGCAAGTCCCCCGCCCAGGTGGTGCTGCGCTGGCACCTGCAGCTCGGCAACCTGGTCATCCCCAAGTCCGTCACCCCGGCCCGGATCCGCCAGAACCTCGACGTCTTCGACTTCACCCTCACCGACGACGAGATGACCGCCGTCGCCGCCACCGACCGCGGCCTGCGCACCGGCCCGAACCCCGACGAGTTCAACGCAGCCTGACCGGCCCCGCATCTCCGGAAGCCCGCTGCCGGCCGGCCCTTCCCCGGCCGGCCCGCAGCGGGCTTCGTCCGTTCCACCGCTCCTGAGGACCGAATCACCCATGGCACCCCGTCACCCCGCCCTCGCCCGCCTCGCCCCCGGCGAAGGCCGGCTCACCCTCGGCCTGGAACTGCCCCTCGACAACGACTGGGGCCCCTCCCGGCAGACCGCCGACCGCGCCGCCGGCCGCCCCCACGGCGTCCCGGACCTCGCCGACCACGCGCGCCTCGCCCGGCTCGCCGACCGGCTCGGCTTCGCCGGCCTCTGGGTGCGCGACGTCCCGCTGTTCGACCCCGTCCGCTTCGGCGACGCCGGGACGGTCTTCGAGACCTTCACCCACCTCGGCCACCTCGCCGCCGTCACCGAGCGCGCCGTCCTCGGCACCGCGGCCGTCGTCCTGCCGCTGCGCGAACCGCTGCTCGTCGCCAAGGCCGCCGCCACCGTCGACGCGCTCTCCGGCGGCCGGATGCTGCTCGGCCTCGCCAGCGGCGACCGCCCCGTCGAGTACCCGCTCTTCGGACGGGACTTCGAGGCCCGCGGCACCGCCTTCCGCGAAGGCCTGCACACCCTGCGCGCCGCCTGGCGACCCGGCCCGCTGGAGCTGCCCGCGGCGGGGCTCGGCCCCGAGTTCCAGCTGGAGGTGCTGCCGAAGCCCGCGCAGCAGGGCATCCCGATCGCCGTCGCCGGCGGCGCCCAGCAGAAGCCCGAGTGGGTCGCCGAGCACGCCGACGCCTCGCTCAACTACCCGCGCGACCTGGGCGCGCTGCGCCTGCGGACCCGCCAGTGGCGCGAACTCGCGGGCGACAAGCCGTACTTGACCCCGATGGTGCTCGCCCTCCAGGAGGACCCGCAGGCCCCGGCCCGTCCGATCCGGCTCGGCCTCAGCACCGGCCGCGACGCCCTGATCGAGCACCTGGGAACGATGGCGCAGCTCGGGGTCTCGCACGTCTCCTTCAACCTGCGGCCCAACGACCGGCCGGTGGAGGAGGTCCTTCAGGAGCTCGCGGAGCACGTCCTGCCGCACTTCGCCGGGCCCGAGGCATAGCGCGTTTGCATTAGCCCGCGCATGCAACTATTGTCTAAGCATGTAAGGCGCGTTCGCATCTTCTGACTCCGTGCGTCGCGCACCCTCCGTTCGAAAAGGCACCGCCATGACCCTCAAGAACCTCCTCCCCGGCAAGCTCGGCTTCGGCACCGCCCCGCTGGGCAACATGTTCCGCGCGATCCCCGACGAGGAGGCCCGCGCCACCGTCGAGGCCGCCTGGGACCAGGGCATCCGCTACTACGACACCGCCCCGCTCTACGGCGCGGGCCTGGCCGAGGAGCGCCTCGGCGAGGTGCTCTCCGGCAAGCCGCGCGACGCGTACGTGCTGTCCACCAAGGTCGGCCGCGTCATCCTCGACGAGCACGAGAGCGACAACCGCGACCTCGGCGAGAAGGGCGGCCTGTTCGAGCACGGCAACCCCAACAAGATCCTCCACGAGTGGACCGCGGAGGCCACCGAGCGCTCCATCGAGGGCAGCCTCAAGCGCCTGGGCACCGACCGCCTGGACATCGTCTGGGTCCACGACATCGCCCAGGACTTCCACGGCGACGCCTGGCTGGCCAAGTTCGAGGAGGCCCGCACCGGCGCCTTCCGCGTCCTGTCCCGGCTGCGCGACGAGGGCGTCATCAAGGCCTGGGGCCTGGGCGTCAACAAGACCGAGCCGATCGAGCTCACCCTCGCCCTCGACGAGCCGCAGCCCGACGGCTTCCTGCTCGCCGGCCGCTACACCCTGCTCGACCACGAGCACGCCCTCCAGCGCCTGCTGCCGATGGCGCAGGAGCAGGGCGTCGACATGGTCGTCGGCGGCCCCTACAGCTCCGGAATCCTCGCCGGCGGCGCCCACTTCGAGTACCAGCAGGCCCCCGCGCACATCATCGAGCGCGTCACCCGGCTGAAGGGCCTGGCCGCCGACCACGGCGTCTCCATCAAGGCCGCCGCCCTGCAGTTCTCGCTCGCCCACCCCGTCTCCGCCGCCGCCGTCCCCGGCGCCACCCGGCCCAGCCGCATCGCCGAGGACGTCTCCGCACTGAACGAGACCGTCCCGGCCGCGTTCTGGCAGGAGCTGCGCGCCTCCGGCCTGGTCAGCCCGGCCGCCCCGCTGCCCGCCGGCGCCTGAACCGCAACCCCTTGATCCGAAAGGACCGACCATGGCTTCCACCTCCGTCAGCCGCACCGTCCCCGGCACCCCCGAGCAGGTCTGGGCCCTCATCGGCGGCTTCGACGCCCTGCCCGACTGGCTGCCCTACATCCCCGAGAGCGTCGCCGTCGAGGGCGGCCGCGTCCGGCAGTTGAAGAACCCCGAGGGCGAGGTGATCGTCGAGCGCCTCGTCGACTTCAACGAGACCGAACGGCAGTACAGCTACGCCATCCTGCAGGCCCCGTTCCCGGTCGACGGCTACGTCTCCACCATCCGCGTGGACGCCGTCCCCGGCCGCGACGACCTCGCCGAGGTCCAGTGGTCCGGCCGCTTCAACCCCGTGAACGCCACCGAGCAGGAGGTCGTCGACCTCTTCCACGGCATCTACGCCGACGGCCTCGACGCGCTGGACAAGACCCTCGCCGGCTGACGCCACGCCTCCACCCGCACGGCCCGGACACGCACCCACGTGGCCGGGCCGCGGCATGTCCGCAAGGACCGCTCACCGAGGTGACACCTTTCGGCGTGCCGACGCGTGGATCATTACGGGCCGGCCATCGGGGCCGGCGGGGAAAGGGGAAACGACATGCGACGGTGGACCACCGCGCTGGCTGCCGTGGTGCTCGCCGCGGGGGTGGCGGCGACCGCGGTCCCGACGGCCTCGGCCGTCACCGCCACCACCGGCTGCTCGACCGGCTGGGGGAGCCTCGACCGGCAGGACCGGAGCGTCCCGTACCAGCCGCAGGCGCTGACGAACGTCCGCACCGGCACCCACGAGTGCTTCGACCGCCTGGTGATCGACGTCCCGGGCACCTCGCCGACGAACCCGCTCGCCTACCGGGTGCACTACACGGACGGCAACACCGTCTACCAGGCCGGCTCCGGCAAGCCGATCCAGGTGGGCGGCGGCGCCGTCCTGGAGATCGTCGTCGGGGCGAGCAGCTACGATCCCGCCACCGGGCAGAGGGTCTACCCGGCCCGGTCGGGCGACCCGCTGCCGGGCGTCGACCTCACCGGCCACCGCACCTTCGTGGACGCCCGCTTCGCCGGCAGCATGGAGGGCGAGAGCCAGTTCGGCCTCGGCGTCCGGGCCCGCCTGCCGTTCGAGGTCTTCCAGCTCGACAACCGGCTCGTCATCGACGTCGCCCACAGCTGGAGCACCGCCGGCTGACCTCGGGGGGCGGCGCAGGATCGGCACCCGGGGGAGTGGACAATGGGGCGGTGCTGGAGATTCTGCCGGGGATCGGCGTCGCCCTGCCGGCCGGGGCCGGGACGCTCAGGTTCGGAACGGGCCCCGAGGAGGTCCGCGCGCTGCTGGCGGCCGCCACCCGGGTCCACCTGGAGCGGCAGTGCATGTCGCTGACGCGCGCCGGCTACCCGGAACTCCGGCACGCCCACGCCGCGTGGCTCTCCCGCATGCTCTTCGACCCCGCGTGGAACACCGCCGCCGCCTTCGGCGACGTCGTCCTGACCGTCGCGGGCGGCGGCCCCGGCCGCCCGGACCGCCTCACCCGGATCGCCGTGGACCGCAAGCGCACCGGGAGTGCCACTCCCGTGGTGTGGGACGGCGTCGACCTGTTCGAGAACCCCGCCCAGGACGTCCTGTCCGTGCTGCCGGGACCCGCCCGCCCGTCCGCGCCGCCGCCCTCGGAGGTGACGGTGGAGTCGCTCGGGCTGCGGCTCCACCTGCCGGCCTCGGGAGCCGGCGACCACTGGTCGCAGGCGGTGCTGTTCGGGGCGCCCGACGGGTGGGAGCGGTGCTGCACGGGCGCCTTCGCATGCGCCGAGGGCGGCGACCCGCTCGTCGGGATTTTCCGGTAGCGGGCAGCCGCTCCCGCCGGGAGACCCGGGTGAACCGCGCGGACGGCGCGGGCGGGAGCTCCGGAGGCGGGGCGCCGGCCGCCGTCCGGGTCAGCTCCTGCCGCTGCCGGGCAGGAACTCCTGCATCTTCGACTTGACGCCCTGGCGCACCACCGCGGTGCGGTCGCTGTCCCCCTTGAGGACGGACAGCGCGGCCGCCTTGATCTGGTCCCAGGTGGCGTGGGGCGGGATCGGCGGCACGGCCGGGTCGGTGCGGAAGTCGATGACGAACGGCCGCTGCGCCGCCAGCGCCCTGGTCCAGGCCGGTCCCACGTCCTCCGGCCGCTCGACCCGGACCCCGTCCAGCCCGAACGTCCGGGCGATGTCGGCGTACGGCACGTCCGGCAGGCTCTGCGACGGCTCGAACTGCGGCGCGCCCTGCATCGCGCGCATCTCCCAGGTGACCTGGTTCAGGTCGCGGTTGTTCAGCACCGCGACGACCAGGCGCGGGTCCGACCACTCCCGGCAGTACTTGGCGGCGGTGATCAGCTCGGCCAGGCCGTTCATCTGCATCGCCCCGTCGCCGACGATCGCGATCGCCGGCCGGTCCGGGTGGGCGAACTTCGCGCCGATCGCGTACGGCACCCCCGGCCCCATGGTGGCCAGCGTGCCCGACAGCGAACCCCGCATGCCGTCGCGGAAGCGCAGGTGGCGGGCGTACCAGTTGGCCGCCGACCCGGAGTCCGCGGTCACGATCGCGTCGTCCGGCAGCAGCGCGTCCAGCGAGTGGACGACGTACTCGGGGTTGACCGGGTCGGCGCCCACCTCGGCGCGGCGCTGCATGACCTCCCACCAGCGCGCGGCGTTGTCCTCCACCGTCTTTCGCCAGGAGCCGTCCGCCCTGGCCTCCAGCAGCGGGACGAGCCGGCGCAGCGACTGGGCGGCGTCGCCGACCAGATTGACCTCGAACGGGTAGCGCAGCCCGACCATGGCCGGGTCGAGGTCGATCTGCACCGCCCGGGCCTGGCCGAACTCGGGCAGGAACTGGCTGTACGGGAAGCTGGAGCCCACCACCAGGAGCGTGTCGCAGTCGCGCATCATCTCGTACGAGGCGCGGGTGCCGAGCAGGCCGATCGACCCGGTGACGTACGGCAGCGTGTCGGGCAGCGCGTCCTTGCCGAGCAGCGCCTTCGCCACGCCGGCGCCGAGCAGGTCCGCCACCCGCATCACCTCGGGCCGGGCGTGCCGCGCGCCCTGGCCGACCAGCATCGCGACCTTCTGCCCGGCGTTGAGGACCTCCGCCGCCCTCGCCAGCTCCGCGTCGGTCGGGATCGGCGCGTACTGCGGCACGCCGAGGCTGGACGGGACCTGCTTGAACGCGTGCGCGGGCGGCTCGTGGTCCAGCTCCTGCACGTCGCCGGGGATGATCAGGGCGGTGACCGTGCGCCGCGTCGCGGCGATCCGCATCGCCCGGTCGAGCACGTTCGGCAGCTGCGCGGGGACGGTGACCACCTCGCAGTACTCCGAGGCCACGTCCTTGTACAGCGCGGCCAGGTCGACCTCCTGCTGGTAGGAGCCGCCCATCGCGGTGCGGTCGGTCTGCCCGACGATCGCCACCACCGGGACGTGGTCGAGCTTCGCGTCGTACAGCCCGTTCAGCAGATGGATCGCGCCCGCGGAGAACTTCGCGTACCCGACGGCCTCGAAGGCGGCCATCTCCTCGTGCCGGGCCTGCACGAACCGGGGCCGGTCCCCGGCGCGGCCCCACGCGGCGAGCAGCCCGTTGATGCCGTCGCCCGGGTAGGCGAAGACGTACTCCACCTGCCACTCGCGCAGCCGTTCGAGAACGTAGTCGGAAACCTTCATCACCAGCTCCTCCGCAGCGCGGTTGCGACCCCCGAGGCCCGGCCGGCCCAGCCACGCGGCTAACCGCTCGCGCCCGCGCAAAACCACCGGCCCGGCCGGCCGACTCCGGCGACCCCCGCGGCCGGACGGCGGCAGGTGCCGGGTGGACGGATCCGACCAGGGCTAGCAGCGTGGAAGCCGGACGGACCACGCCCCCGGTGAAAGCTCTGGTGAATCCCCGTGGCCTTCGACCGAACACCCCCGGCCGCGCACCCCGCTCCGGCCCCCCGCGGGCCCGGGCCCCCGTGGCGGCGGCCGGGACCGGACGAGATCCGCAGGCGCGTCGACCGGGTCCTCGCGGAGTTCCTCGCCGCCAAGACGGCCCGGGCGCGCAGGGCGGGGCTGCCCGACGACGCGCCGACCGCGCTGGCCGACTTCGTCGCCGCCGGCGGCAAACGGATCCGGCCCGTGCTGTGCCTGCTGGGCTGGCAGGCCGCCGGCGGCACCGGCGAGCAGGGCCTGACGCGGGCCGTCCGGGTCGGCGCCGCGCTGGAGATGTTCCACGCCTTCTGCCTGGTCCACGACGACGTCATGGACCACTCCGACACCCGCCGCGGCCGGCCGACCGTGCACCGCGCCCTGGCCGCCCGCTACCGCGAAGGACGCACCCGCGAGCTCGCCGACGACATCGGCACCAGCGTCGCCGTCCTCACCGGCGACCTCGCCCTACTGTGGTCCGACGAACTCCTCCAGGAAGCGGCGGCCGGGCTCGCCGGGCACCGCCGCGCCGGGCTGCGCCCGCTGGTCGACGCCATGCGCGAGGAGGTGATGTACGGGCAGTGCCTCGACCTGGTCGCCACCGGCCGGCCCACCGCCGACACCGGGCCGGCGTGGACGGTGATCCGCTACAAGACCGCCCTGTACACCTGCGTGCGGCCCCTGCAGATCGGGGCAGCCCTCGCCGGGGCCGACCAGGCGCTCCACGAGCGGCTGAGCGCGTTCGGGACACCGCTGGGCGAGGCGTTCCAGCTCCGCGACGACCTCCTCGGAGCGTTCGGCCGCCCCGAGGAGACCGGCAAGAGCGCGCTGGACGACCTGCGCGAGGGCAAGCACACCGTCCTCGCCGCCCTCGCCCACCGCGGCGCGACCCCCGCCCAGGCGCCGCTGCTGCACGCCCTCTACGGCAACCCGCTGCTCGGCGACGCCGACGCCGAGACCCTGCGGGCGCTGCTGCGCGACACCGGCGCCGACCGGGAGGTCGAGCGGATGATCGCCGACCGGCACGAGCGGGCGACGGCCGCCCTGGCGGGCCTGCCGGCGCCCGACGAGGTGCGGGAACAGCTGCGGGCGCTGGCCGACCGGGTCGCCTGGCGGACGTCCTGACCTCGCCCGGTCGGGTTCAGCGGGTCGCGCGGATGCGGGTGGTGAACGCCTCGAAGCCGGCGGCGCGAAGAGCCCGGACGACGGCCTGCGGGGCATCGGGGGCGAGGGCGACGATCGCGCCGCCGCCTCCGGCGCCGGTCAGCTTCGCGCCCAGGGCCCCGGCTGCACGGGCGGCGGCCCGCGCGCGGTCGAGCGCGGGCGTGGACAGGCCCAGGCCGGCCAGCTGTGCGTGGGCCTCGTCCAGCAGCACGCCCAGCGCGGGCAGATCACCTGCGCGGAGGGTGTCGCGCCCGGCGGCGGCGAGGGCGCCGAGCCGGCGGAACGCGTGGCGCGCCGTGTCGGGCCTGTCGTTCTCGTAGCGGCGCACGCGCCGGATCTGGTCGGCGGTGGAGCGCCGGTCGCCGGTGGCCGCCACCACGAGGGCGAGGTCGCGTCCGACCGCCAGCGGCACGGCGCGGGGCCGGGCGGCCGGGTCGAACCAGACGGGCACGTCGAGGACGACCGCGGCGACGTCCAGGCCGGAGGACGTTCCGTGGAAGGCGGCCTCGACGGCGGTGGCGCGCTCCCACAACTCGTCCCGGCCCAGGCGCCGGCCGGTGAGGTCGGCCAGCGCCCGCAGCAGGGCGGTGCTGAGGGCGGCGGAGGAGCCGAGTCCGCAGCCGGCCGGGACCTCGGAGTCGACGTGCACCGCGACCTCGTCCGGATCGAGGCCGAAGCCGCCCGCGGCCAGGGCGATCGCGGCCCCGAGGCGCGGATCCGCCGGCGCCCCGGCCGTGCGGGCGCCGGCGGGGCAGTGGCGCAGGGTCGCGGTGAGAGCGAGCGTGCGGTCGAGGGGGACGGCGACGGCAGGACGGCCGCGGCCGACGGCGTGCTCGCCGAACAGGATCACCTTGCCCGGCGCGCTCGCCGTGGCGGCCCGCGCCGTCACGGTGCGGGGCCGCGGGTGCGGCGGTGCAGCGCCATGTGGCCCTGCTGGATGCCCTCGTCGGCCAGCGCGCGCAGCGCGGCGAGGTTCTGGGCGAGGCCCACGGCCGCCATCACGGCGGCGAGTTCCCGGGCGCCGGTGACGCCGAGCAGGCGCAGCGACAGGCCGGCGCGGGGGTTGCCGGTGATCCGGGCGCCGACGGTGCCGACGGCGAGGGGGAGCTCGATGCGGCCGGTGAGGTGGCCGTCGGTGTGGTGCCAGGTGGCGAGCGGCTGGTAGGCGCCGGTGCGGGCGGCGTAGGCGTGGGCGCCGGCCTCGATGGCCCGCCAGTCCTGGCCGGTGGCCAGTGCGAGGGAGTCGATGCCGTTCATGATGCCCTTGTTGTGGGTCACGGCCCGGTGGGGGCTCGCCGCCGCCAGGTCGCACGCCCGGGCGATCCGCCGGGCCACGTCGCGGCCCGGGCGCTCGCGGGTGTGCAGCAGTTCCTCGGGCAGGCAGGCGCGGGCGCGGGCGAGGCGCCGGTCGGCGAGGTTGGAGACGATGCGGATGTTGGCGGTGCCGCCGGTGACCTCCAAGAGGCGCGGGGCCATCTCCTCGACCAGGGCGTTGACGGCGTTGGCGCCCATGGCGTCGCCGACGTCGGTCTCCAGATGCACGAGCAGGCTGCCGTCGGGCAGGGCGGTGGCGGTGACCGCGCGGGCCCCGCAGCCGCGCGCCACCATGCGGGGCTGCAGTGCCCTGGCCTGCTCGACCAGGCGGCCGGCCGCCCGCTCGACCCGCTCCGCGGCCGCCCGGGCGTCCGCCAGGTCGATGACGTGGATCTGGCCCGTCATCAGCGAAGGCGCGGCCTCGGCCTCGATGCCGCCGGCCCGGCGGACCAGGCGTGCGGCGTTGGACGCGGCGGCGACCACGGACGGCTCCTCGGTGACCATCGGAACGAGGCGGTCACGGCCGTTCACCAGGAAGTTCACGGCGACGCCGTAGGGCAGCGCGAACACGCCGACCGCGTTCTCGATCAGCAGGTCGGCGTGCGGCGCATCGAGCGGGACGTCGCTCGCGAGTGCCTCCAGATCCGCCGGGCACAGCCCCGCGGCCTCGGCAAGGGCGTCTCGGCGTTCCTGCAGAGGCAGCCGGTGGAAGCCCGGCAGTCGGGACGTCATGGCAGGTCGTCTTCTTCCCCGGACGGCACCATAGCGGGCACATTTCATGCTAGGCCCGCCCGTGGAAGGGCGGAATCCGGGACGGGCAGCGCCCTTTTGCGGGGCCCCGCCCGGGGCGCGCACCATCGACGTATGGCAGGGTTCGCGCGAGCGCCGGCCCCGAGCGGCGCAGGGCGGCCGGCCGTGGTCCGGGCCCGGGCCCAGGCGAACGTCGCCCTGGTGAAGTACTGGGGAAAGGCGCCGGGGCCCGGCCACGGACCGGCCGGGCCGAGCCTGTCCCTGACCCTGGACGGCCTCTCCTCCTCCGCCCGCGTGGCGGAGCGCACCGGCAGGGCCCGGGTGGACCTCGCCCGCTGGGAGCCGCCCGCGCCGAACGGGGACCTCCTCCGGTTCGTCGCCGGCACCCGCGCCCGGCTGGGCATCGCACGCCCGGTGGAGGTCACCGTGACCTCCGACTTCCCGGTCGCCGCCGGCCTCGCCTCCTCCGCCTCCGCCTACGCGGCGCTCACCCACGCGCTCGCCGAACTCGCGCCGACCCGCCCGCCGCCGGACGAACTCGCGGCGCTCGCCCGGTACGGCTCCGGGTCGGCGTGCCGGTCGATGCTCGGCGGATTCGTCCAGTGGCAGCCCGGCGACGGCGGCGGCAGCGTCACCCAGGTCGCCCCCGCCGCGCACTGGCCGCTGACGGTCCTGGTCGCCGTGACCCGCACCGGCCCCAAACGCGTCCCGTCCCGCGAGGGCATGCACCGCACCAGGGAGACCTCGCCGTTCTACGACGCCTGGCTCACCGCGGGCGCGGGCGACCTCGACACCGTGCGGGAGGCCGTGCTCGCCCGCGACCTCGGCGCCCTCGGCCCGGCGGCGGAGCGCAACGCCCTGCGCATGCACGCCGCCATGCTCGGCGCCGACCCGCCACTGCTGTACTGGGAGCCCGCCACCGTTGCGGTGATCCGCGAAGTGTGGCGGCTGCGCGAGCGCGGCGTGCCCGCGTACTTCACCGTCGACGCCGGGCCGCAGGTGAAAGTGCTGTGCGAGGCCCCCGACGCCCGGCGCGTGCTGCGCGCACTCGCCCGCGTCCCCGGCGTCCTGCACGTCCTGCGCACCCGCCCCGGCGGGCCGCCCCGCACCCTCGCCGGGCCCCCGCCCCGGACCGCCCGCGGCACGGCGGGCCACCGGGGCGGTGCGCGGTGAACGACGTGGCGGTGTTCGCACCCGGCAGCCTGTACGTCATCGGCGAGTACGCCGTCCTGCACGGCGGCCGGGCCCTGCTCGCCGCCGTCGACTCCGGCATCGAATGCCGCACCGAGCCCAGCCGGCGCGGCTGGCGCCTCCACGCCCCCGACCTCCGCCTCGACGCCCCCCTGGACGAGGTGCCCGCAGGGACCGGCGGCGCGCTCCTCGCGGCGGCGGCCAGGGCCGGACGCACCGCATTCCCCGGCCCGGGCCCGCTGCGGATCACCGTCCGAGGCCGCGGCCGCCACGCCCACCGCAAAGTCGGCCTCGGCGGCAGCGCCGCCGCCACCGTCGCCGTGCTCGGCGCGCTCGCCGCCACCGCCGGCCACGACACCACCGCCCCCGCCCTGCGCCGCGCCCTGCTGCCGCTCGCCGTCGACGTCCACCGCGCCCACCAGCACGGACGCGGCAGCGGCGGCGACATCGCCGCCTCCCTCACCGGCGGCTGGACCGCCTACCGCACCGCCGGCCGGCACCCCCGGGCCGAAGCCGTCGACCTCCCGCCCCGGCTGCGCCTCACCGCCGCCTTCAGCGGCATCACCGTCGACACCCCCACCGGCATCGACCGCTTCCACCGCCTGGGAGAAGGCGCCGACGCGTTCCTCGCCGGCCTGCACGCGGAACTCGACCGGTTCTGGAGCGCCGCCCGCACCGGCGACTGGGACGCGCTGCGCCGCCCGATCCTCGCCTACGGCGTCCTGCTCGACCGCCTCGCGCACCGCATCGCCCCGCGCGAGGCCGCCGACCGCACGGCGCTGCTGACGGCGGCGGCCGCCCACCGCGGCGCTGCCGCCAAGACCTCCGGCGCGGTCGGCGGCGACTGCGTCATCGCGCTGGCCACCGACCACGCGCTCCTCGCCGACATCCGCGCCCGCTGGCGGCGCCTCGAAGCCGAGCCCCTGGACCTCGCGCCCGACACCGAAGGCCTGCGTCCCCTCACCGCCGTGCCGCCGGCCGGCGGAGCACGCGCGGCGGCGCCGGACCGGACGGAACAGCCGGGCGACCCGGGATGAGCGGGCCGCCCCGTCCGGCTGTCCCGGCCGTTTCGGCCGACGGTCAGCGGAACACGGCGCGGGTCTCGCGGTAGCGGGGGCTGCGGAGCTGCCACAGCCAGGTCGCCCGCAGGACGTCCTGGACGCCGTGGGTGAACTCCTCGATCCCGGAACGCGGTTCGCCCGGGGCGAGGCGGGCGGCGGCGGACCGCAGGGCGGCCGTCGCGGCCAGGAACTCGACGGTGTGGCGCCGGACGCGGGCCATGGTGGCGGCGATCGCCTCGACCAGGGTGAGCGAGGGGCGGACGAGGGCCTCCACGGCGACGGCGTTGGCGTCGCAGCCCTCGCGGAACTCGCGGGGGAAGGAGAACACGTCGTTGGACAGGCAACTGGCGGCGCAGATCCGGTGGGCGGCCCGGTCCAGCGGAGCGGCGGCGCCGCAGTCCTCGACGGCGCGGCGGCATGTCGAGGTGCTCCACCCACTGCCGGACGAACAGCTCGTACCACTGCGGCGTCGAGTCGGCCCGCAGCTCGTCGAGGACCAGGAGCATCGCCTCCTCCACGCCGTCGGTGGCGTCAACGGCCCCGCTGCCCGCGGCTGTTCGGCACAGCGCGACGATCCGCTCCCGGACGCGGGCGGCCGCCAGGCGCTCCGCCGGCGTCATGGCCGCGAACTTCTCGCGCTCGATGGTGTCGTCGAGGTACCAGTTGATCGCGTACAGCTCGTTCAGGACGGTGAGTCGCTCCCGGCTCGCCCCCGGGTAGAGGTACGCCGACATGTCGCAGACGTGCTCGCTGAGGCCCGGCAGCCAGACGCCCTGCCGCCGGGCGAAGCGTTCGGCCGCCGAACTGCTCGCCGCCGCATGCCGGTTGGGGGTGAGGCGGCGGCAGTAGGCGTCGATGGAGAACCCGTCGTGGTCGAACATGTCCCGCAGGGCGAGCGGCTGCCGCCCGCGTGCGGCCAGCAGCTCGCCGCACTCGTCGCGGAGCCGGGCGAAGCGTTCGGCGTGCACGGCCGTGTACGGGACGGCGCCGGTCATCTCGGACCCTCCTCCACCCGCGTCAGTCCAGCTCCCACCACCAGGACACCGCCGGGTAGGGGAGCGGGCGGTCGTCGGACGGCGGGGTGTCGGTGAACCCGTTCCACACCAGCTCGACGGTGTCGGGCCCGCAGCGGGTGTAGCGGGCGGCGCTCCGGCCCCAGTACAGGTCGTTGCAGACGACGGCGAGCGAGATGTCGATCATCGTGCGGGTGTCGCGGCTGAGCGGGCGCCGGGCGGTGCGCTCGGCCAGCCGGAACGCCCGGTGGGTCATCCGGTCGCGGATCGAGGCGAGCCGCCGCGCCGCCTCGTCGGCGCGCTCCGCGTGTTCGCGCATCAGGATCGGGACGGGGGCGGGCTCGGCGAGCGGGTCGCGGCCCGCCCGCCGGGCCGCCCACTCCTCCTTGGGAAAGGAGTACAGGTCGTTGTCCAGGGCGATCAGCAGACCGCAGGCCTGGGTGACGGCCCGGACCAGCGGATCGTGGCGTTCGTCCTCGGGCACCCGCAGCCCGGCCGCGATCTCGGCGCAGGTGAGGGTGCCGGGGCCCAGGCCGAGGTCCGGGCGGACGGTCAGGAAGGTGGCGAAGTCGGCGGGCCGGCCGGTGCCGCGGTACGCCGATTCGCACAGCGCGGAGAAGGCGGCGGCCTTGCTGTCGGTGAGCCAGCGCGACCAGAGCGCGGCCGTGGTGGCGGCCCTGATCCGGGCGGAGAGGTCGGCGACCGCCGGGTAGAACGGGTCGTCGGGAAGCGCACCGGTGTCCGTCGTGGTCGCGGCGTAGTTGAGCCCCTGGAACCACAGGCACAGGGCGGCCGTGTCGGCGGACACCGGGCCGGCATCGGTGCGCCGGTCGTCGAACGAGAACGCCAAGTAGGCCCATTCGACGCCGAGTTCGACGAGGTCCGTGGGGGCGTCCGGCGTCATCCGGCTCATCAGCTCGTGGGAGCGGGTGTCCGCGGCCCGCGCCCGGTCGGCCGCGTCGGCGAACAGCCCGGCCGCGTCCAGCCGGTCCAGGGCACGCCGCTCCAGCAGCGCCTCGTCCGGGTGCGGGCGGGGCGGCGGCAGCGGGCAGTACAGCGGCGGTACCTCGAACCGGGCGCTCACCGGACACCAACTCCCTCGATCGCCCCCGACCGCCGGACGACCGACCCGCCCGGGCCCGCGTCCCCAACCGCGGCCCGGCGCACGGACGGCGCCGGGCCGGCGCTCCTACACCGATGATGCGCGCCCCGAACAGGGCCGTGCAAAGCGGCGGGGGGCCGCGGCAGTGACCGGCCGCCGGTCGGCCCGGCGGGCGGCGCTCAGCGGTCGGGCCGGTCCGTGGCGGTCAGTCGGGCGACCAGTTCGCGTTTGAGGACCTTGCCGCTGGGGCCGAGGGGGAAGGCGTCCACGAACTCCACCCGGCGCGGGTACTTGTAGGGCGCCATCCGCTCGCGGCACCAGGCGGTGATCTCGGCGCCGAGGGCCGGGCCCGGCGTGGTGCCGGGGCGGGCGCGGACCACCGCGCAGACCTCCTCGCCGTGGACGGGGTGGGGGAGTCCGACGACGGCCGCCTGGGCGATCGCCGGGTGGTGGGCCAGGACGTCCTCCACCTCGCGCGGGTAGACGTTGTAGCCGCCGCGCAGCACCACGTCCTTCTTGCGGTCGACGATGGAGAGGTAGCCCTCGGCGTCCTTCACGCCGAGGTCGCCGGAGCGGAACCAGCCGTCCACGACGGCCTCGGCGGTCGCCTCCGGCCGGTTCAGGTAGCCGGCCATCACGTTGTGCCCCCGGATGACGATCTCCCCGGTCTCGCCGGCGGGCAGCAGCTCGATCCGGTCCGCCACCTCGGCCCGGGCGATCTCGACCTCGACGCCCCAGATCGGCCGGCCCACCGTGCCGGGCCTGAGCGGCCACGCCTTCTGGTTGTAGGCCACCACCGGGGACGTCTCGGTCAGCCCGTACCCTTCCAGGACGGGGCAGCCGAACGTCTCCCGGAAGGCGTCCAGGACCGCCACCGGCAGTGCGGCGCCGCCGGAGAACGCGCGGTCGAGCGCGGGCCTGCGCGGGTCGGCGCGGGCCGCCTCCAGGAGCGCCGTGTACATCGTGGGGACCCCCATGAACACGGTGCAGCCCTCGCGCACCATGAGGTCCAGCGCGCCCGGCCCGTCGAAGCGCGGCATCAGCACCATGGTGGCCCCCGCCCGGAAGCAGGTGTTCATGCCGCAGATCTGGCCGAAGGTGTGGAACAGCGGCAGGCAGCCGAGCAGGACGTCGTCCGCGGTGAAGTCGAACGGCGACAGCATGGTGGTGTCGACGTTCATCACCACGTTGAGGTGCGTGAGCTGGGCGCCCTTGGGCCGGCCGGTGGTGCCGGAGGTGTAGAGGACCAGCGCGACGTCCCCGGCCTCGCGCGGCACCTGGCGGTCGATCGGGGCGCTGCGCGCCGCGAGCGCGTCCAGCCGCCGATCGGGGTCGCCCCCCTCCTCGTCCTCCAGGACGGTGAGCAGGGGGGTGCCGACCGCCTGCGCCGCCGGGCCGCCCTCGGCCAGCAGCGGGGCGGCGCAGACCAGCGCCGCCGCCCCGGAGTCCCGCAGCACGTACGCGATCTCCTCCGCCCGGAGCAGGGCGTGCACCGGCACCGCGACCGCGCCGAGCGCGAGCACGCCGAAGTAGGCCAGCGGGAAGTGCGGGGTGTTGGGCAGCAGCAGCGCCACCTTGTCGTCGGGGCCGATGCCCCGCGCGCGCAGGGCCGCCGCGTACCGCCGCGCCCCGTCCCACAGCTCGCGGTAGCTGATCCGCCGGGCGCCGGAGACGATCGCCGGGTGCTCCGGCCGGCGCAGCGCGGACTCGGCGAGGACGGCCGCCACGGAGAGCGTCACCGGGGGCTCACCCGCTCGCTTCCGCGGCCAGCCGCGCCTTGTCGGGCTTGCCGACGCCGGTGAGCGGCAGCGCGGCGCGGACCCGGATCCGCGCGGGCACGTGCTTGGGCGAGACGGTGGCCCGGACGTGTTCCGCCAGTTCGTCGGGGCCGGCCGTGCCCCCGTCGCGCAGCACCACGGCGGCGTGCAGGTACTCGATCCGGTCCGCGTCCCGGACGCAGAAGGCCGCGGCCTGCACGACGTCCGGGTGGGCCAGCAGGGCGTTCTCCACCGTCACCGGATGGATCTTGATGCCGTTGGTCTTGATCACCTCGCCGAGCCGGCCGCGCAGGTGGAGGTAGCCGTCCGGGTCGACGAAGCCGAGGTCGCCGGTGTGCACCCAGCCGTCGCGCACCGTCCGGGCGGTGAGTTCGGGCTCGGCCACGTACGCGCTCATCGTGAACGGCGAGCGGACGACGACCTCGCCGGTCTCGCCGGGCGGCAGGTCGCGGTGGTCGTCCGGATCGGTGATCCGGACCCAGTCCGGCATCGGGCGGCCGACCGTGGCCCGCAGCCGGGCGTCGAGGTGCTCGGCGGGCGAGAGCATGCTGACGAAGCCCGCCTCGCTGGTCGCGTACACCTGGAGCAGCACGTCGCCGAAGACCTTGACCGCCTCGGCGAGCCGCTCGGGGGACGCGGGGGAGCCCAGGTAGGTGACCATCTGCAGGCTGGACAGGTCGGTCGCGCCGACCTCCGGGTGGTCCATCAGCAGGTACAGCTGCGGCGGGGAGAGCAGCATCCGGGTGACCCGGTGCCGCGCGACGGCCCGCAGCACGTCGCCCGGGTCGAAGCCGTCCTGCAGGACCACCGAGCCGCCGGACGCGAGCGAGTCGTCGGCCGTGGCGCCGCTGGAGTGGCTGAGCGGGAGGAAGGCCAGGTAGACGGACTTCCACCGCATCTGGAGACCGGCGGAGATGAAGCCGTTGCGGGCCCGGAAGTCGAAGGCGATGCCCTTCGGTTCGCCGGTCGTCCCGCTGGTGTACGTCACCACCGCGGGCCGGTCGGGCGCGATGTCGATGCCGGAGGTGTCCAGCGCGTCCGCGTCCCCGGCCGTCAGGTCCAGGACGTCGGGGCCGAGGTCGCCGAGCGCGACCAGGGTGAGCGGGGCGCCCAGCCGCTCGCGCAGTTCGCGGGCGGCCGCGAGGTTCTCCGCGTCGACGGCCAGGTGCGTCGCCCCGGTGTCCCGGAGGATCTTGAGCTTGGCGCCGGCGGCCAGGCGGTCCGCCGGGTCGACCGCGTTGGTGGTGTGCAGGTGGACCACCGTGGCCCCGACCAGGTTCGCGGCGTACCGCAGGACCAGCGTCGGCGCGGTGTTGGTGACGGTCAGCACGGCGACCACGGTGTCGGCGCCGCTCCCGCCGGCCTGCCGGTGCAGGGCCTGCGCGGCCGACCGGACCAGGGCGGTCAGCTCCGCCGCGGTGAGCGTCCGGTCGCGCCAGGACAGGACCACTTTCTCCGGGTCCGCGGAGATTACCTCAAGGATTTGGCTGACGTACGTTTCTTCCGACGGCATGGGAAACTCCAGTCGTGCCGGTCCGAGGAATTTCCGCACAGCGTACAACAGGCAATGCGGGCCCACCAGGGAGGGAATCGGTAAATCGAGAGGACATCGATTGTCGCAGCCCGCGCCATCGAAATGATATTTCGCCCTGAGACACTTTCCTCCGCCGGTCCGGGCCCCGCATCGGTGCAGCCTTCGGAGAAAAGGGTCGTCATGAACCAATACCTGGAGCTCTTCTCGCTGCGCATGACGGAAGGTGGAGCGCCGAACGCGAAACGGGAGTTCCTGGAGATCGGCCGGATCGCCGGGAAATTCCCGGCGGCCCGGAGCCTGCGGGACGGGGTCGCCGCCGAGATCAGCGTGTGGTGCAGCAACGACTACCTGGGAATGGGCCAGCACCCGCTGGTCCTGGCGGCGGCCCGGGAGGCCCTCGACGAGTACGGCGCTGGCTCGGGCGGCTCCAGGAACATCGCGGGGACCAACCACTACCACGTGCTGCTGGAGAACGAACTGGCGGACCTGCACGGCAAGGAGGACGCCCTCCTGTTCACCTCCGGCTACACCGCCAACGACGGCGCCCTCACCGTCCTCGCCGGCCGGCCGGGGGACTGCGTCGTCTTCTCCGACGAGATGAACCACGCCTCGATCATCGACGGACTCCGCCACAGCGGCGCCGAGAAGCACATCTTCCGGCACAACGACACGGCGCACCTGGAAGAGCTGATCGCCGCCGCCGACCCCGACCGGCCGAAGATGATCGTCGTGGAGTCGGTCTACTCGATGGGCGGCGACGTCGCCCCGCTCGCCGAGATCGCCCGGATCGCCCGGAAGTACGGCGCGATGACCTTCCTCGACGAGGTCCACGCGGTCGGGATGTACGGGCCGGAGGGCGCCGGCATCGCCGCGAGCCTGGGCATCGCGGACCAGTTCACCGTCATCATGGGCACGCTCGCCAAGGGATTCGGCACCACCGGCGGGTACATCGCCGGCCCCGCCGCGCTGGTCGACGCGGTGCGCGGCCTGTCCCGTCCCTTCATCTTCACCACCGCCCTGCCGCCCGCGGTGGTCGCGGGCGCGCTCGCCGCCGTCCGGCACCTGCGCACCTCGGACGAGGAGCGCGAGCGGCTCCACGCGAACGCGCGGCTGACGCACCGGCTGCTCACCGAGTACGGCATCCCGTTCGTCTCCGACGGCTCCCACATCGTCTCGATCTTCGTCGGCGACGACGCGCTCGCCCGGCGGATCTCCGCCCTGCTGCTGGAACGCCACGGCATCTACGTGCAGGCGATCAACGCGCCGAGCGTGCGCGCGGGCCAGGAGATCCTGCGCAGCGCGCCCGGCGCCGTCCACCAGCCCGCGCAGGTCGAGGCGTTCGTCGCGGCGCTGGACGGGATCTGGCGGGAGCTGGGCGTGCCGCGCGCCCAGGACCCGCGGCCCGGCCGAACGGACGGCTGACCCGCCCCCCCGGGGTGCGCGCGCGGCCCCTGCGGCCGCTGCGCGCCCCTTCCGCTCCCCCCTGCCCGCGCCGTGTCGCGGCCTGCGCTATCGGGCCGCTATGCGGCGTCGGAAAGATCGACGTCGCAGGTCCGGTGACGGTTCGCACCGGGCCTGACGAAGGCGTCCCGTTGCGAACCGTCACCGGACCCGCGAGTGCGGGGCGCGCGCCACGGTTCGGCGACCGGTGGTCCCGCTCGCCGTGAAGGAGTCCGAAGACACGATGGCGCACCCCGACGGTACGGAAGCACCGCTGCTGTGGACACTGGCCGGCAGCGGCAGGCAGTCGCTGGCGGCCGGCGCCCGCGCCCTGCACGGGTACCTGGCCGGTCGTGACGACTGGAGCCCCCAGGACGTCGCGACGGCCCTCGCGCGCACCGCCTCGGAGGGGAGCCGGCGGGCGGCGCTGGTGGCCGGCGACCGGGACGGGTTCCTGCGGCGGCTGGACGCGCTCGCCGACGGCCGGAGCATGCCCGGCCTGGCGGAGGGCACCGCCGGCCCGGACCGCCGGGTCGCCTTCGTGTTCCCCGGACAGGGCGCGCAGTGGCCCCGGATGGCGGTGGACCTGCTGGACGCCTCCGCGGTGTTCCGCGACCGGATGGACGCGTGCGCGCAGGCCCTGGAACCGTTCGTCGACTGGTCGCCGATCGACGTGCTCCGCGACCCCGACGCGCCGGGCGCGCCCGCCGCCGACCGGGCCGACGTGGTGCAGCCCCTGCTGTTCGCCGTGACGGTGTCGCTCGCCGAGCTGTGGCGCTCGCACGGCGTGGAACCGGCCGCCGTGCTCGGGCACAGCGTCGGCGAGGTCACCGCCGCCGCGGTCGGCGGCGCACTGTCCCTGGACGACTCCGCGCGGGTGGTCGCCCTGTGGAGCCAGGCCCAGGCGACCCTGGCCGGGCAGGGCGACATGGTCTCCGTCCTCGCCCCGGCCGACGAGATCGAACCGCGGCTGCGCCGCTGGGACGGCCGCCTCGTCGTCGCCGCGCACAACGGCCCGCGGTCCGTGATCGTCTCCGGCGACCGCGACGCCGCGGCCGAACTCCTCGCCGACCTGGCCGCGGACGGCGTGCACGCCCGGCGGATCGCGGTGGGCCTGGCCGCCCACTCGCCCCACATCGACGCGATCGTCCCCCGGATGCGCGCCGACCTCGCCCCGATCCGGCCCCGCACCCCGCAGGTGCCCTACTACTCCGGACTGACCGGCGGACGACTGGACGCCCCGGTCCTGGACGCCGACTACTGGTGCCGCAACCTGCGCAACACCGTCAGGTTCCACCAGGCGGCCGACGCCCTGCTGCGCGACGGGTACGACGTCCTGCTGGAGGTCAGCCCGCACACCGTGCTGACCTCCGCCCTCACGGACTGCGCGGAGGGACACGGCGCGCGGGCCGCCGTCCTCGGCACGCTGCGCCGGGACCAGGGCGGCCCGGGCCGGTTCCTGGCCTCGCTCGGCGACCTGTACGTGTGCGGCGCCGCCCCGGAGCGGGAAGCGCCGTCCGCCGGGCCGCACACCCGGGCACCGGAACTGCCGGCGGCCGTCCTGGCCGCACTCGCCGAGCCCGCCCCGGCGGACCCGGACGGGCCGGACGGAGCCGGCGGCAGCCCGGACGCGGGCAGCGCGTACCGCGCGGAGCTGGCCGCCCTGGACGCCACCGAGCGGCTCGCCGCGCTGACCCGGCTGGTGGACGAGGAGATCGCCGCCGTGACCGGGCGCTCCGAACCGGTCCCCGCCGACGCGGCCTTCCTCGACCTGGGCTTCGACTCCGTCACCGCCGTGGAGCTGCGCAACCGGCTGAGCGCGGCGGTGGCGCTGCGCATCCCGGCGACGGCCGTCTTCGACTGCCCGACGCCGGCGACGCTCGCCGCCTACCTGTCCGCCCGGATCGGCGGCGACCGGCCCGACGGGAGCACGGGCGCGGAGCAGCCGGTGCGGCGGGCCGCGGACGACGACCCCGTGGTGATCGTCGGCATGGGCTGCCGCTACCCCGGCGGGGTCGGCAGCCCCGACGAGCTGTGGGAGCTGGTGTCGGCGGGCGTCGACGCCGTCTCCGCGCTGCCCGACGACCGCGGCTGGGACACCGCCGGACGGTACGACCCCGCGCCCGGCACACCGGGCCGGTACTACCAGCGGGAGGCGGGCTCGCTCGCCGGCGCGGCCGAGTTCGACGCCGAGTTCTTCGGCATCTCGCCGCGCGAGGCCCTCGCCATGGACCCGCAGCAGCGCCTGCTGCTGGAGACCACCTGGGAGGCCCTGGAGCGGGCCGGGATCGACCCGGCCACCCTGCGGCGGACGCCGACCGGCGTCTACGTGGGCGCGATGACCATGGACTACGGCCCCTCCCTCGAACAGGGCGCCGACGAGGGCGGCCACCTGCTGACCGGCAACACCGGCAGCGTCGCGTCGGGCCGCCTGGCCTACACCCTCGGCCTGGAGGGGGCGGCGGTGACCGTGGACACGGCCTGCTCGTCCTCGCTGGTGGCCCTGCACCTCGCGGTCGGGGCGCTGCGCTCCGGCGAGTGCTCGCTGGCGCTGGCCGGCGGCGCGACCGTGATGTCCACGGTCGGCATGCTGGTGGAGTTCAGCCGGCAGGGCGGCCTGGCCCCGGACGGCCGCTGCAAGGCGTTCGCGGCGGCCGCCGACGGCTTCGGCCTGGCCGAGGGCGTCGGCATGCTGCTGCTGGAGCGGCTGTCGGACGCGCGGCGCAACGGGCACCCGGTGCTGGCCGTGATCCGCGGCTCGGCGATCAACCAGGACGGCGCCAGCAACGGCCTGACCGCGCCGAACGGGCCCTCCCAGCAGCGGGTGATCCGGGCCGCCCTGGCGGACGCGGGCCTGACCGCGTCGGACGTGGACGTGGTGGAGGCGCACGGCACCGGGACGCGCCTGGGCGACCCGATCGAGGCGCAGGCCCTGCTGGCCACGTACGGGCAGGACCGGCCGGCGGACCGTCCGGTGTGGATCGGCTCGCTGAAGTCGAACATCGGCCACGCGCAGGCCGCGGCGGGCGTCGCGGGCGTCATCAAGTCGGTGCTGGCGATGCGGCACGGCGTGATGCCCCGGACGCTGCACGTGGACGGACCGACGCCCGAGGTGGACTGGTCGGCGGGCGCGGGGCGGCTGCTGACGGAGGCCCGGGAGTGGGACGACACGGGGCGTCCGCGCCGGGTCGGCGTGTCCGCGTTCGGCATCAGCGGGACCAACGCGCACATGATCCTGGAGTCCGTGCCGGCCGAGGCAGTGGAAGCCGCCGCTCCGCGCACCGGGACGGTGGTGTGGCCGGTGTCGGCGCGCAGCGCCGAGGCCCTGCGCGCGCAGGCGGCGGCGCTCGCGGCGCGGGTGGCGGCGGAGCCCGGGCTCGACGTGGCGGACGTGGGCCACTCGCTGGCGGTGGGTCGCGCGTCCTTCGAGCACCGTGCGGTGGTCGTGGGCGGGGACCGGAGCGAACTGCTCGACGGCGTACGGGCGTTGGCGCAGGGTGCCGCGGTGTCCGGCGGCGGGCTGGTGTCCGGTCGGGTGGCGCTGGTGTTCCCCGGCCAGGGGTCGCAGTGGGTCGGGATGGCCGTGGAGTTGCTGGCCGGGTCGCAGGTGTTCGCCGCGCGGATGGCGGAGTGCGAGCGGGCTCTGGCGCCTTACGTGGACTGGTCGTTGGCGCAGGCGCTGGGCTCCGAGGAGCTGCTGGCTCGCGTCGACGTGGTGCAGCCCGTGCTGTGGGCCGTGATGGTGTCGCTGGCGGAGGTGTGGCGCTCGTTCGGTGTGGTGCCGGGCGCGGTGGTGGGCCACTCGCAGGGCGAGGTCGCGGCCGCGTGCGTGGCGGGCGGGCTGAGCCTGGAGGACGGGGCGCGGGTGGTCGCGCTGCGCTCGCGCGCGGTGGGTTCGCTGGCGGGGCGCGGCGGGATGGCGTCGGTGCCGCTGCCGGTGGACGTGGTGCGGGAGCGCCTGGGGGCACTGTCGGTAGCGGCGGTCAACGGCCCGTCGTCCACGGTGGTGTCGGGCGACGCGGACGCGGTCGCCGCGCTGGTGGAAGAGCTCGTCGAGGAAGGCGTGCGGGCGCGGCTGATCGAGGTCGACTACGCGTCGCACTCCGCGCACGTGGAGGAGGTCCGCGAGCGCCTGCTCGCCGACCTGGACGGCATCGTGCCGCTGTCCGGCACGGTGCCGTTCTATTCGAGCGTGACCGGCGGCCTGGTGGACACGAAGGAGCTGGACGCCGAGTACTGGTACCGCAACCTCCGGGAGACCGTCGAGTTCGAGCAGGCGACCCGCGCGCTCCTCGCGGCCGGGCACCGCGTCTTCATCGAGTCCAGCCCGCACCCGGTGCTGGCGGTGGCGGTGGGGGAGTCGGTCGAGGCCGCAGGCGTGGACGCGGCCGTGCTGGGGACCTTGCGTCGCGGGGAGGGCGGCCCGGCGCAGGTGCTGCGCGCGGTGGGCCGCGGCTGGGAGCGCGGGCTCCAGGTGGACTGGTCGGGGGTGTTCCCGGGCGCGCGGCGGGTCGACCTGCCGACGTACGCCTTCCAGCGCACCCGCTACTGGCTGACGGCGCCCGCTGCCGCCCCGGCCGCCTCCGCCGAGGACCGCTGGGACGAGCCGGAACTGCAGGACCCCGCCCGGCTCGCCGACGTGCTCGGGGTCGACCGGGCCGCCCTGGACGAAGTCCTGCCCGCGCTGGCCACCTGGCGCACCGCCAGGAAGCGTGAGCGGACGGCCGATTCCTGGCGCTACCACGTCGCCTGGGCGCCGCTGTCGGTCACGCCGGCGGACGGCCTGCCCGGTCGCTGGCTCGCCCTGCGCCCCGAGGGCGGCGACGCGGCGGCCGTCCTGGACGCCCTCGGCGCGGCCGGGGCCGACCTGCTGCCGTGCGTCGTCGCCGATCCGGGCGCGACCCGCGCACAGCTGGCCGCCCTGCTCACGGAGACCGCCGGGGAGCAGCCGATCGCCGGCGTGCTGTCCCTGCTGTCCTGGGAGGAGCGCCCCCACCCCGAACACCCCGACCTGCCCGGCGGTCCGGCGCTGACCCTCGCCCTGGCCCAGGCGGTCGAGGATGCGGGCATCGCGGCCCGGCTCTGGATCCTGACGAAGGGAACGGCGGTCCTGGGCGGGGCGGAGCGGCCCGGACACGTCGGCCAGGCCGCCTCCGCCGCCCTGGGCCGGACGCTGGCCCTGGAGCACCCGCACCGCCGGGGCGGCCTGGTCGACCTGCCCGAGCTGCTGGACGCCCGCGCCGCCCGCCGGCTGTGCGCGGTGCTCGCGGGAGCCGCCGCCGACGAGGAGCAGGTGGCGGTGCGCTCCACCGGCGTCCACGGCCGCCGGCTCCGGCCCGCGCCGCCCGTGCCGCCGAAGGACCGCGCGGCCGGCCCGGACGCCCGGTGGCGGGGCACGGTCCTCGTCACCGGCGGCACCGGCGGCGTCGGCTCGCACACGGCGCGCTGGCTCGCGGGCCGGGGCGCGGAGCGGCTGCTGCTGGTCAGTCGGCGCGGCGCCGACGCCCCCGGCACGGACGAGCTGCGGACGGAACTCACGGCGCTGGGCGCCGAAGTCGCCTTCGCGGCCTGCGACGTCGCCGACCCGGCCGCCCTGGCGGCGCTGATCGCGGACATCCCGGCGCGGTGCCCGCTGACCGCCGTCGTCCACGCGGCGGGCGTCCTCGACGACGGCGTGCTCGACGCGCTGGACCCGGCGCGCCTCGCCGTGGTGCTGCGCGCCAAGCTGACCGCCGCCCGGAACCTGCACGACGCCACCGCGGGCCTCGACCTGTCGGCCTTCGTGGTGTTCTCGTCGCTGATGGGCGTCGTGGGCAACGCCGGGCAGGGCAACTACGCGGCCGCCAACGCGGCCGTCGACGCGCTCGTCGCCGAACGCCGGGCCGCCGGGCTGCCCGGCACGTCCGTGGCCTGGGGCGCCTGGGCCGGACCGGGCATGCTGGCGGACCAGGTCGCCGGCCGGCTGCGGGACCTCGGCCTGCCGGTGATGGAGCCCGAGACGGCCGTCACCGCGATCGGCCGGGCACTGGAGGCCGACGACACCCTGGTCGTCGTCGCCGACGTCGACTGGAAGCGCTTCACCGAGGGCATCGGCCTGCGCTCCGCCGCCCTGCTCGACGGGATGCCGGACCCGGCCGCCGCCCGGCCCGCCCCGGACGCCGCCGCACCCCCGGCGGCCCGGGACGGCGACGGCGCCGCCGACACCCTGCGGCAGCGGATCGCCGCACTGCCGCGCCACGAGGACCGGGTCGCGGCCCTCACCGAACTGGTGCGCACCCACGCGGCGACGGTCCTGCGCCACCCCGACGTCGACACCGTCCAGCCCGGAAGGGCGTTCTCCGCCCTCGGCTTCGACTCCCTGATGGCGGTGGAACTTCGCAACCGGCTCGCCGCCGCCACCGGGCTGGCCCTGCCCGCCACCGTCCTCTTCGACCACCCCACCCCGTCGGCGCTGGCCGGCCGGCTGCTCGCCGAACTGGACCTGGCCGAGGAGCTGCCGGAGCTGCCGGACGCGGCGGGCGGCGCCGCCGAGTCCGCCGACCCCCTCGGCAACGAGCCGATCGCGATCGTCGGCATGGGCTGCCGCTTCCCCGGCGGGGTCGCCCGGCCCGAGGACTTCTGGCAGCTGCTCGCCGAGGGCACCGACGCCGTCGGCGACTGGCCGTCGAACCGGGGCTGGGACACCGAGGCGCTGTACGACCCGGACCCCGAGCACCCCGGCACCACCTACACCCGGCAGGGCGGCTTCCTGCACGACGCGGCCGACTTCGACGCCGAGTTCTTCGGCATCTCCCCGCGCGAGGCCCTCGCCATGGACCCGCAGCAGCGGCTGCTGCTGGAGACCGCCTGGGAGGCGGTCGAGGGCGCCGGGCAGGACCCGACCGCGCTCAAGGACCGGCAGGTCGGCGTCTACATCGGCACCAACGGCCAGGACTACTCCGCGCTGCTGGAAGGCGCCGAAGGAGTCTCCGAGGGCCACCTGCTGACCGGGAACACCGCCAGCGTGCTGTCGGGCCGGCTGTCCTACGTCCTCGGCCTCCAGGGGCCCTCGCTCACCGTCGACACCGCGTGCTCCTCGTCGCTGGTCGCGCTGCACCTGGCCGTGCAGGCCCTGCGGCGCGGCGACTGCGAGCAGGCCCTCGCGGGCGGCGTGACCGTGATGAGCACCCCCCGGCTGTTCGTGCAGTTCAGCCGCCAGCGCGGGCTCGCCGCCGACGGACGGTGCAAGGCGTTCTCCGCGGACGCGGACGGCACCGGCTGGGGCGAGGGCGCCGGCGTGCTGCTGCTGGAGCGCCACAGCGACGCCCTGCGCCACGGCCACCCGGTGCTCGCGCTGATCAGCGGCACCGCCGTGAACCAGGACGGCGCCAGCAACGGGCTCGCCGCCCCCAACGGCCCCTCCCAGCAGCAGGTCATCCGCGCCGCCCTGGCCGACGCCGCGCTGCGCCCCGACCAGATCGACGCGATCGAGGCCCACGGCACCGGCACCCGGCTCGGCGACCCGATCGAGGCGCAGGCGCTCCAGGCCGTCCATGGGCCGGAGCGCCCGGCGGACCGTCCGCTGTGGCTCGGCTCGGTGAAGTCGAACATCGGGCACACCCAGGCGGCGGCCGGGGTGGCCGGGGTGATGAAGATGGTGCTGGCCATCCGCCACGGCGAACTGCCCGGAACCCTGCACGCCGGGACGCCGAACCCGCACGTCGACTGGTCGGACGGCGGCCTCCGGCTGCTCACCGCGCACACCCCGTGGCCGCAGACCGGGAGCCCGCGCCGGGCCGGCGTGTCCTCGTTCGGCATCAGCGGCACCAACGTGCACGTGATCGTCGAGCAGGCGCCCGCCATCGCCGTCGTGCCCGCCCTCGACCGGACCGACAGCCCGGCCGGGCCCGCCACGGCGACCGCCACCGTCCCCGCCACGATGGCCCTCGCCGCGGACACCGCCACCCCCACCGCCCGCCGTACCGGCCCGCCGGTGCCGCTGCTGCTCTCGGCCAGGACGCCGGAGGCGCTGCGGGCCCAGGCCGACCGGCTGGTGGGCCGGCTCGACGCCGACCCGGACGTCGAACTGGTGGACGTCGCCTACTCGCTCGCCGCCGGACGGGCCCCGCTCGAACACCGCGCCGCCGTGCTGGGACGGGACCGGGCGTCCGTCCGGCGCTCGCTCACCGCGCTCGCGCGCGGCACGACGGCCGGCGGACTGCTCACCGGCGGCGCCGTGCGCTCCGGCCGCACCGCCTTCCTCTTCCCCGGACAGGGCAGCCAGCGGGCCGGCGCCGGTGCGGAGCTCTACTACCGGGACCCGGTGTTCGCCGACGCCCTCGACGAGGTGCTGACCGGCCTGGACCCGCACCTCGACCTGAACCTGCGGGACGTCCTGTTCGCCGAGCCCGGCACCCCCGACGCGGAACTGATCGACCGCACCCGGTACACCCAGCCCGCGCTGTTCGCCCTGGAGACGGCGCTGTTCCGGCTGGTCCGGCACTGGGGCGTGCGCCCTGACCTGCTGATGGGGCACTCCGTCGGCGAACTCGCCGCCGCCCACGCGGCGGGCGTGCTGGACCTGCCCGACGCCTGCGCGCTGGTGACCGCCCGCGGCCGGCTGATGGACGACCTGCCCGGCGGCGGGGCGATGGTGGCGGTGGAGGCCGGCGAGGAGGAAGTGCGCCGCGCCCTGGCGGACGAGGACCGGGACGCGGTGGACATCGCCGCCGTCAACGGGCCCGACTCCGTGGTGCTGTCCGGCGACGAGGACGCGGTGCTGCGCGTGGCCGGAACGTTCCGCTCGCGCGGCCGCCGCACCCGGCGCCTGAGCGTCAGCCACGCCTTCCACTCCGCCCGGATGGACGGCATGCTCGACGCCTTCCGGGACGTGGCCGAGTCGCTGACCTACCACGCGCCCGGCATCGAGATCGTCTCCAACCTCACCGGGCGCACGGCCACCGCCGCCGAACTCCGCTCACCCGACCACTGGGTGCGGCACGCCCGCGGCACCGTGCGCTTCCTGGAAGGGGCCCGCCGCCTGCGGGCCGAGGGCGCGACGAGCTACCTCGAACTCGGACCGGGCGGCGTGCTGTCCGGCATGCTCCACGCCTGCCTGCACGAACCCGACGCCGACGCCGCCCCCGGCGGCCCCGGCGCGGTGCCGCTGCTGCGCGGCGACCGCGGCGAGTCGGACGCGGTCCGCACCGCGCTCGCCTCGCTGCACCTGCGCGGGGTGCCGGTGGACTGGTCGGCGGGCTGGCGCGGCGCCGACGTGCGGCGGGTCGACCTGCCCACCTACGCCTTCCAGCACCGGCGCTTCTGGCCGGACGCCGCCGCGGACCCGGCCCCCGTCGCCCGGCGCGCCCGCCCGGCGGCCGAGACGCCCGCCGACCCGCACCGCTACCGCATCGCGTGGCAGCCGCTCGCCGTCCCCGACGAGCCCCGCCTCTCCGGCCGCTGGCTGCTGGTCGTCCCGGACGCACCCGGCGCCGAGGACACCGCGCTCGCCTGCGAACAGGCCCTCGCCGGACACGGCGCCGACGTGCTGGTGATCCGGGTCGCAGCCGCCGTCGAACGCGCCGAACTGGCCCTGCTGCTGCCGGAGTTCGGCGACCTGGAGGGCGTCCTGTCGCTGCTCGCCCTGGCCGAGGGGCCCCGCCCGGGCCTGCCGGCGCTCGACGCCGGAGTGACCGGGACGCTGCTGCTGCTCCAGGCCCTGGGCGAGAGCGGGGTCGACGCACCCCTGTGGTGCGCCACCCGCGGCGCGGTGGCGGCCGACGGCACCGAGCAGCTCCGCCCCGAGCAGGCCCAGGTGTGGGGCCTGGGCCGGGTGGCGGCCCTGGAACACCCGGAGCGCTGGGGCGGCCTGGTCGACCTGCCGGAACTGCTGGACGGGCCCGCGCCGGCCGCCCTGTGCGCGGTGCTGGCCGGAGCGGACGGCGAGGACCAGGTGGCCGTGCGCACGCCCGTCCCGCTGGGCCGCCGACTCGTCCCCGCGCCGGAGCCCGCGGCCCCCGCGCCCGCGCCGTGGACGCCGCGCGGCACCGTCCTGATCACCGGCGGCACCGGCGGCCTCGGCGCCCAGGTGGCGCGCCGGCTCGCGGAGCGCGGCGCGGAGCACCTGGTGCTGCTCGGCCGGCGGGGCCCCGACGCCCCGGGGGCCGAGGCGCTGGCCGACGCCCTGGCGGCGCTCGGCGCCCGCAGCACGCTGCTGGCCTGCGACGTCGCCGACCGCACCGCACTGGAGGGGGTCCTGGAACGGCTGCACGCCGAGGGCGACACCGTCCGGGCCGTGGTGCACACCGCGGGGCTCACCTCCGACACCCCGCTGATGGACTGCACGCCGGAGGAACTGGCCCGGCTGACGGCCGCCAAGACGCGCGGCGCGGCCCACCTCGACGCCCTGTTCGAGGGCCGTCCGCTGGACGCGTTCGTGCTGTTCTCGTCGATCTCGGGCACCTGGGGCAGCGGCGGCCAGGGCGCGTACGCGGCGGCCAACGCCTACCTGGACGGCCTCGCCGCGGCGCGGCGCGGCCGGGGCCTGCCGGCCACCTCGGTGGCCTGGGGCCCCTGGGCCGGCGCGGGCATGGCCGAGGGCGCCGTCGGCGACGGCCTGCGCCGCCACGGGCTGGTGCCGATGGACCCCGCGGCGGCACTCGCCGCGCTCGACCTGGCGCTCACCCTGGACGAGGGCGAGACGGTCGTCGCCGCACTGGACTGGGGCCGCTTCGCACCCCTCTTCGGCTCGGCCCGGGAGAGCGCGCTGCTGCGCGACCTGCCCGCCGCCGCCGAACACCGGGCGGCGGACGGCGACCCCGCCGAGCCTGGGCCCGGCACCGGCGGCGACCCGTCGTGGGCGGACCGGCTGCGCAGGCTGACCGGGCCCGAGGGCCGCAGGCTGCTGACCGAACTGGTTCGGAGCGAGGCGGCGGCCGTGCTGGGCCACGAGTCGGCCGTCGGCCTCCCGCCCGACCGCCCGTTCCGCGAGGCGGGCTTCGACTCGCTCACCGCCGTCGAACTCCGCAACCGGCTGGTCGCGGCCACCTCCCTGCCGCTCGCGCTCACCGCCGTCTTCGACCACCCGACGGCGGCCGACCTCGCCGCGCACCTGCTCACCGAACTGGGCAGCGGCACGGAACCGCACGCCGCCGACGCCGCCGACACGACCGGCCCGGCCGTGCCCGCGGCGGCCGACGAACCGCTGGCGATCGTCTCGATGGCCTGCCGGTTCCCGGGCGGCGTCCGCTCGCCCGAGGACCTGTGGCGGCTGGTGGCCGACGGAGTGGACGCGGTCGCCCCGCTGCCCGCCGACCGCGGCTGGCCGCTGGAGGACCTCTACGACCCGGACCCGCTGCACCCCGGCACCTTCTACACCACCGGCGGCGGATTCCTGGACGGGGCGGCCGAGTTCGACGCGGAGTTCTTCGGCATCTCCCCGCGCGAGGCGCTCGCCATGGACCCGCAGCAGCGGCTGCTGCTCGAAACCAGCTGGGAGGCCCTGGAACGGGCCGGACTCGACCCCGCTTCGGTACGCGGCAGCGAGGGCGGCGTCTACGTCGGCGTCGCCTCGCAGGGCTACGGCACCGGCCCGCAGAACCCGTCCGACGAGGTCGAGGGACACCTGCTCAGCGGCACCGTCACCAGCGTCGCCTCCGGCCGGATCGCCTACACCCTCGGCCTCGGCGGCCCCGCCGTGACCGTGGAGACGGCCTGCTCGTCCTCGCTGGTGGCCCTGCACCTGGCCGGCCAGGCGCTGCGCGCCGGCGACTGCTCGTTCGCCCTGGTCGGCGGCGCGGCGGTGATGGCGAGCCCGGACGTCTTCGTCGAGTTCAGCCGCCAGCAGGGCCTGTCGCCCGACGGCCGCTGCCGCTCCTTCGCCGAAGGGGCGAACGGCACCGGGTGGGGCGAAGGCGTGGGCGTCCTGCTGGTGGAACGCCTCTCCGACGCGCGCCGCCTCGGGCACCCGGTGCTCGCCCTGATCCGGAGCACCGCCGTGAACCAGGACGGCGCCAGCAACGGCCTCACCGCCCCGAGCGGCCCCGCGCAACAGCGGGTGATCCGGGCCGCGCTGGCCACGGCCGGACTCACCGGCGCCGAGGTCGACCTGGTCGAGGCGCACGGCACCGGCACCGTGCTCGGCGACCCGATCGAGGCGCAGGCCCTGCTGGCCACCTACGGCCAGGACCGGCCCGCCGACCGCCCGCTCTGGCTCGGCTCGCTGAAGTCCAACATCGGGCACACCCAGGCCGCCGCCGGTGTCGCCGGCGTCATCAAGACCGTCCTCGCCCTGCGCAACGGCGTGCTGCCGCGCACCCTGCACGCCCAGCAGGCGTCCAGCCGGGTGGACTGGTCGGCCGGCGCGGTCCGGCTGCTCGCGGACGCCCGCCCCTGGGAGGCCCCCGACGGGGGCCGGCCGCGCCGGGCCGGCGTCTCCGCGTTCGGCATGAGCGGCACCAACGCCCACGCCGTCCTGGAGGAGGCCCCCGCCGCCGACCACCGCCCGCCGGCCGACGAGCCCGGGACCACCGTCCCCTGGCTGCTCTCCGCCACGACCCCCGCCGCCCTGCGCCGCCAGGCGCGCCGACTGGGCGAGCACCTGCGGGCCGACCCCGGCACGGGCGCCGCCGCGGCCGCCCGGGCGCTCGCCACCACCCGCCCCGCGCTGCCCTTCCGGGCAGCCGCCACCGGCCGCGACCGCGAGGCGCTGCTCGGCTGGCTGGACGCCCTCGCGGCCGGGGAACCCGCCCCCGACGCCGTGCAGGACCGGGCGCGCGGCGGCCGCACCGTCTTCGTCTTCCCCGGCCAGGGCTCGCAGTGGGCCGGCATGGCCGCGGCGGCGCTCGACGCCTCCGAGGCGTTCGCCGCCGCCGTCGCCGACTGCGAACGGGCGCTCGCCCCGCACACCGACTGGTCGCTGACCGAGGTGCTGCGCGGCGCGCCCGGCGCACCGACGCTCGACCGCGTGGACGTCGTCCAGCCGGTGCTGTTCGCCGTGATGGTCGCGCTGGCCGCGCACTGGCGCGACACCGGGGTCACCCCGGACGCGGTCGTCGGGCACAGCCAGGGCGAGATCGCCGCCGCCTGCGTCGCCGGAGCGCTGACGCTCGACGACGCGGCCCTGGTGGTGGCGCTGCGCAGCCGGGCCCTGCTACGGCTGGCGGGCCGCGGCGGCATGGTGTCGGTCGCCGCCTCCGCCGGGCGGACCAGCGGCCTGCTGCCCGCCGGCGGGAGCGCCTGCGTGGCCGCCGTGAACGGCCCCGAGGCCGTGGTCGTCGCCGGGGAGCCCGAGGAACTGGCCGCCCTGCTCGCGGCCTGCGAGCGGGAAGGCGTCCGGGCCAGGGCGATCCCGGTGGACTACGCGGCCCACTCGGCGCAGGTCGCCGAGGTCGAGGACGAACTGCGCGAAGCCCTCGCCGGGATCCGCCCCCGCGCCTCGGCCGTCCCGCTCTACTCGACGGTGACCGGCGAACCCGTCGCCGGAGAGTCGCTCGACGCCGCCTACTGGTACCGCAACCTGCGCGAACCGGTCGACTTCGCCGGAGCGACCCGCACCCTGCTGGACGCGGGCCACACCCTGCTCGTCGAGGTCAGCCCGCACCCGGTGCTGCTCGCCGGGATCGAGGCGGTCGCGGCGGAGGCCGGCCGGGAGGTGAGCGCGGTCGGCACGCTGCGGCGCGGCGACGGCGGCCGGGACCGGCTGCTGGCCTCGCTCACCGAGGCGTGGGCGGCCGGTGCCGGCCCGGTGGACTGGACGCCGTGGACCGGAACCCCCGGCCAGGCCCCCGTCCTGCTGCCCACGTACCCGTTCCAGCGCGACCGGTACTGGCTGGCCACCCCGGGCCGGACGGCCGCCGCCACCACGGCGGCGCCGACCGAGGAAGCTCCCGCCGCGGCCGTGGCCGACGACGACGAGACCCCCGCCGTACGGCTGGCCGCCCGGCTGGCCCCGCTGGACCCGCGGGCCCGCCGCCAGGCGGTGCTCGACCTGGTCGTCCGGCACGCCGCCGCGGTCCTCGGCCATCCCGGGACCGGACCGGTGCGCCCGGAACGCGCCTTCGCCGAAGTCGGCTTCGACTCGATGCTCGCGATGCGGTTCAGGAACGCGCTGTGCGAGGCGACCGGGCTGGCCGTCCCGCCGACGGCCGTCTTCGACCACCCGACACCCGAGGCGCTCGCCGCCTACCTGGACGCGGAGCTGTCCGCCGCGCCCGAACCGCCCTCGCCGCTGCTGGCCGAGCTGGACCGGCTGGCCGCGCTCCTCACGGCCGCCCCGCCGGGAGCGGCCGACCGCGACGGGGTCGGCGACCGACTCGACGAACTGCTGTGCGGCTGGCGCCGGCGCGCCGGCGAGGCACCGCCGCCGCGACCGGTGGACGACACCGCCACCGCGATGGAGACGGCGACAGCGGACGAGCTGTTCGCCCTGCTCGACAACGACTTCGGAAACGCCTGAAAGAGAGCTGGCCCTGATGTCCGACGACAAGAAGCTGCTCGACTACCTCAGGCGCGCCACCGCGGACCTCGGTGACGCCCGGAGGCAGCTGCGCGAGGCCGAGCAGGCCCGCCACGAACCGATCGCCATCGTCTCGATGGCCTGCCGCTACCCCGGTGGCGCCGACACGCCCGAACTGCTCTGGGAGCTGGTGTCCGGCGGCACCGACGCGATCTCCGCCTGGCCGGTCAACCGCGGCTGGGACCTGGAGGGCCTCTACGACCCGGACCCCGAGCACCCCGGCACCTCGTACACCCGGCAGGGCGGCTTCCTGCACGACGCGGCCGACTTCGACGCCGAGTTCTTCGGCATCTCGCCGCGCGAGGCACTGGCCACCGACCCCCAGCAGCGGCTGGCCCTGGAGACCGCCTGGGAGGCGGTCGAGCGGGCCGCGATCGACCCCCGCACGCTGCGGCGCACCGCCACCGGCGTCTTCCTCGGGGCGATCGGCAACGGCTACGGCGAGGGCTCGCGCCACCTCCCCGAGGTCCAGGGCCTGCTGGACACCGGGACCGCGACCAGCGTGGTCTCCGGCCGGATCGCCTACACGCTGGGCCTTGAGGGCCCCGCGGTGAGCGTGGACACGGCCTGCTCGTCCTCGCTGGTCGCCCTGCACCTGGCGATCCGGGCGCTGCGGGCGGGCGACTGCACGCTGGCCCTGGCCGGCGGCGTCGCCGTAATGGCGACCCCCGACCCGTTCGTGGCGTTCAGCCGCCAGCGCGCGCTGTCGGCCGACGGCCGCTGCAAGGCGTTCGGGGCCGACGCGGACGGCACCGGCTGGTCCGAGGGCGCCGGCGTCCTGCTGCTGGAGCGGCTGTCGGACGCCCGCCGCAACGGGCACCCGGTGCTGGCCGTGATCCGTGGCTCGGCGACGAACCAGGACGGCGCCAGCAACGGCCTGACCGCGCCCAGCGGCCCGGCGCAGCAGCGGGTGATCCGGGCGGCGCTGGCGGACGCCGGGCTGACGGCGTCCGAGGTGGACGCGGTGGAGGCGCACGGCACCGGCACCACCCTCGGCGACCCGATCGAGGCGCAGGCCCTGCTGGCCACCTACGGGCAGGACCGGCCCGCCGAACGGCCGCTGTGGCTCGGCTCGTTGAAGTCCAACATCGGCCACACCTCGGCGGCGGCCGGCGTCGGCGGCGTCATCAAGATGGTGCTGGCGATCGGGCACGGCGAACTGCCCAAAACCCTGCACGCGGACCGGCCGACCCCCATGGTCGACTGGTCGTCGGGCGCGGTGGAGGTCCTCTCCGAGGCCCGCGCCTGGGACGACACCGGACGCCCGCGCCGGGCCGGCGTGTCCGCCTTCGGCGTCAGCGGCACCAACGCCCACCTGATCCTGGAACAGGCCCCCGCGGAGGAACCCGAACCGGCGGCCGACGGAGACGACTACCCGCTGCCCTGGGTGCTGTCGGGGCGCACCGACGAGGCGCTGCGCGCCCAGGCGGCCCGGCTGCTGGCCCACCTGGGCGCCGGACCCCTGCGGGCCGGCGACACCGGCCGCGCCCTCGCCCTCACCCGCACCGCCTTCGAGCGGCGGGCCGTGGTGGTGGGCACCGACCCGGAGCAACTGCTCGACGGCGTGCGGGCGCTGGCGGAGGGGCGCACGGTGCCGGGCCTGGTGCTGGGCGACGGCGTGTCCTCCGGTCGGGTGGCGCTGGTGTTCCCGGGTCAGGGCTCGCAGTGGGTCGGGATGGCGGTGGAGCTGCTGGCCGGGTCGGAGGTGTTCGCGGCGCGGATGGCGGAGTGCGAGCGGGCGCTCGCGCCGTATGTCGACTGGTCGTTGGCCGAGGCGCTGGGCTCGGAGGAGCTGCTGGTTCGCGTCGATGTCGTGCAGCCCGTGCTGTGGGCCGTGATGGTGTCGCTGGCCGAGCTGTGGCGCTCGTTCGGTGTGGTGCCGGACGCCGTCGTCGGCCACTCCCAGGGCGAGATCGCGGCCGCCTGCGTGGCAGGAGGGCTGAGCCTGGAGGACGGGGCGCGGGTGGTCGCGCTGCGGTCCCTGGCGATCCGCGCGTTGGCCGGTCGTGGCGGTATGGCGTCGGTGCCGTTGCCGGTGGACGTGGTGCGGGAGCGCCTGGGCCGGCTGTCGGTGGCGGCGGTCAACGGCCCGTCGTCGACCGTGGTGTCGGGCGACGCGGACGCGGTGCGGGAGTTCGTCGACGCGTTGGTCGAGGAGGGCGTGCGGGCGCGGCTGATCGAGGTCGACTACGCGTCGCACTCCGCCCACGTGGAGGAGGTCCGCGAGCGCCTGCTCGCCGACCTGGAGGGCGTCACCCCGCTCGCGGGTTCGGTGCCGTTCTTCTCGACGGTGACCGGTGACTGGCTGGAGACGGAGTCGCTGGACGCCGCGTACTGGTACCGGAACCTGCGCGAGACCGTCGAGTTCGGCCGGGCCACGGAGGTGCTGCTGGAGGAGGGCTTCCGGTTCTTCGTCGAGTCCAGCCCGCACCCCGTGCTCACCTTCGGCGTCCAGCAGACCGCCGACGCGGCCGACACCGCCGGCTCCGCGCAGGGCCCCGCCGTGGTCGTGGGCACGCTGCGGCGCGGCGAGAGCGGCCTCGACCGCGTCCTGACGTCCCTGGCGGAGGCCCACGTCGGCGGCCTGCTGCCCGACTGGGACCGGGTGTTCGCCGGGCACCGCTCGGGCGGCATCTCCCTGCCCACCTACGCCTTCCGGTGTCGCCCGTACTGGCTGGAGGACACCGCCGGCCCGTCCGGGACGTCCGCCGAGGGCGACGACTTCTGGGAGGCCCTGGGCGGGGGCGACCTGGACCGGTTCACCACCGCCGTCGGGGTCGCGCCCGAGGACCCGCTGAACGTGGTGCTCCCCGCGCTCGCCACCTGGCGCGCCGCGCGCACCGAGCGTTCGGTGGTCGACTCCTGGCGCTACCGCGTGACCTGGCGGGCCCTGCCCGAGGGCCCGGCGGCCGCCCTGGACGGCAGCTGGCTCGTGCTGTCGTCGGACGGCCAGGACGAGGACGGGCAGCGCCGGGCGGCGGAGACCGTCCGCGCCATGGAGCAGGCCGGGGCCACGGTGGTCCACGTCCGGATCACCGAGGAGGCGGCCGACCGCGCCGTGCTCGCCGACCGCGTGCGCGCGTCCCTCGACGCGCTGCCCGGCCCGGTGGCGGGAGTGCTGTCGCTGCTGGGCCTCGACGAGCGCCCGCACCCCGCGCACCCGTCCCTGCCGCTGGGCACCGCGCTCAACCTGGCCCTGGTGCAGGCACTCGGCGACGCCGGGATCGGCGCGCCCCTGTGGTGGGCCACCCGGGGCGCGGTGGCGGTCGGCGGCACGGACACCGGGAGCGGCGTGAGCGCCGCGCAGAGCCTGCTCTGGGGCCTGGGCCGGGTCGCCGCGCTGGAGTTCCCGCAGCGCTGGGGCGGCCTGGTCGACCTCCCGGAGGTCCTGGACGCGGACACCGCCGCGCGGCTGTGCCGGGTGCTGGCGGGCAGGGCCGGGGACGAGGACCAGGTGGCCGTCCGGGCCACCGGCTGCCACGGCCGGCGGCTGGTCCGCTCCGCGCTGGGCGACACCGCGCCGCCGCGCAGCTGGCGGCCCGGGGGCACCGTGCTGATCACCGGCGGCACCGGCGGGATCGGCGCGCAGATCGCGCGCTGGCTGGCCCGGCGGGGCGCCGCGCACCTGGTGCTGGCCGGCCGGCGCGGTCCGGATGCACCCGGTGCGCCGGAGCTCGCCGAGGAACTGGCCGCGCTCGGCGCCCGGGTCACCCTGGCCTCGTGCGACGTCGCCGACCTGGCGGCCCTGCGCGCGCTGAAGGACGGCCTCGAACAGGACGGCCACCGGATCAGCACCGTCTTCCACGCCGCCGGGGCCGGGCTGCTGGTGCCGCTGCCCGACACCGACGCGGCCGGGTTCGCCGACACCCTGCACGCCAAGGTCGGCGGGGCCCGGAACCTCGACCTGCTGTTCGACCGGGACACCCTCGACGCCTTCGTGCTGTTCTCCTCGATCTCCGCCGTGTGGGGCAGCGCCGTCCACGGCGCCTACGCCGCCGCCAACGCCTACCTCGACGGCCTCGCCGAGGACCGCCGCAGCCGCGGCCTCGCCGCGACCTCCGTGGTGTGGGGCATCTGGAGCCCCGCGGACGGGGCCGGCGGGATGGCGGCCGAACTGGCCGAGGACACCCTGCGCGGCCACGGCGTGCTCTTCATGCCGCCCGCGGTCGCGATCACCGGGCTCCAGCAGGTCCTGGACCACGACGAGACGGTGGTCGTGGTCGCCGACATCGACTGGGACCGCTTCGCGACGGTCTTCACCTCGGCCCGCCCCAGTCCGCTGATCGGCGAACTCCCCGAGGTGCGCGCCGCGCTGGCCGCCGGGGCGGACACCGAGGAGGCCGGCGCCGGGGGAGCGCCGTCGGCGCTGCGCGAGCGCCTGGAGCCGCTCCCGGCGGCCGAGCGCACCCGGGTCCTGGTCGAGCTGGTGCGGACCCACGCGGCCGCCGTCCTCGGCCACGACTCGCCGGACGCGATCGCCCCCGGCCGCGCCTTCCGCGAGCTGGGCTTCGACTCCCTGACCGCCGTCGACATGCGCAACCGGCTGAACACCGCCACCGGCCTGCGGCTCCCCGTCACCGTCGTCTTCGACTACTCGTCGGCGGCCGCGCTCGCCGGCCGCCTGGAGACCGGACTGCTGGGCGCCGCCGGGCAGCCCGCCGCCGTCCGGCAGCGCCCGACGGCGGGGCCCGCCACCGACGACGACCCCGTGGTGATCGTCGCCATGAGCTGCCGCTACCCCGGCGGCGTCCGCACCCCCGAGGACCTGTGGCGGCTGGTCGCCGACGGGCACGACGCCGTCTCCGGGCTGCCCTCCGACCGGGGCTGGGACCTCGACGCGCTGTACGACGCGGACCCCGACCGGCCCGGCCGGAGCTACGCCGCCGCGGGCGGATTCGTCCGCGACGCGGACCGCTTCGACCCCGGGTTCTTCGGGATCTCCCCGCGCGAGGCGCTCGCCATGGACCCGCAGCAGCGGCTGCTGCTGGAAACCTCCTGGGAGGCGATCGAGCGCGCCGGCATCGACCCGTCCACCCTGCGCGGCACCCCGACCGGCGTCTTCGCCGGCGCCTCCTACCAGGGCTACGGCGGCAGTCTGCGCGACATCCCCGAGGAACTGGAGGGCCTGTTCATCGCGGGCATCTCCACCAGCGTGCTGTCCGGGCGCATCGCCTACCAGCTCGGCCTCCAGGGGCCCGCCGTGACCGTCGACACGGCCTGCTCCTCGTCCCTGGTCGCGGTCCACCTCGCCGCCCAGTCGCTGCGCTCGGGCGAGTGCACGCTGGCCCTGGCCGGCGGCGCCACGGTGATGGGCACCCCGCTGTCGTTCACCGGCTTCAGCCGGCAGCGCGGGCTCGCCGAGGACGGGCGCTGCAAGTCCTTCGCCGCCGCGGCGGACGGCTTCGGCATGGCCGAGGGCGTCGGCCTGCTGCTGCTGGAACGCCTCTCCGACGCCCGCCGCAACGGCCACCCGGTGCTCGCGGTGCTGCGCGGCTCGGCGATCAACCAGGACGGCGCGAGCAACGGCCTGACCGCGCCCAGCGGCCTGGCCCAGCAGCGGGTGATCCGCGACGCGCTGGCCAACGCCGGGCTGTCGGCCGCCGACGTGGACGCCGTCGAGGCGCACGGCACCGGCACCCGGCTGGGCGACCCGATCGAGGCCGACGCGCTGCTCGCCACCTACGGCCAGGACCGGCCCGCCGACCGGCCGGTGTGGCTCGGCTCGCTGAAGTCGAACATCGGGCACACCCAGGCCGCCGCCGGCGTCGGCGGCATCATCAAGATGGTGCTGGCCATGGGCCACGGCGAACTGCCCCGCACCCTGCACATCGACGCGCCGACCCCGAACGTCGACTGGACGGCGGGCGCCGTCGCCCTGCTGACCGAGGCCACCCCGTGGCCGGAGACCGGCCGCCCGCGCCGGGCCGGCGTGTCCTCGTTCGGCCTGAGCGGCACCAACGCGCACGTCGTCGTCGAGCAGCCGCCCGCCGAGCCCGAGCCCGTCGCGCCCGCCGCCGAGCCGCCGGCCGTCCCGTGGGTGCTGTCCGGGCGGACCGCCGAGGCCGTGAAGGAGCAGGCGGCGCGGCTGCACGCGCACCTGACGGAGCACCCGGAGCTGTCGCCCGTCGACGTCGGCCACTCGCTGGCCGCCACCAGGACTGCCTTCGAGCACCGCGCGGCCGTCGTCGGCGCCGACCGGGAGACCCTGCTGGGCGGCCTGGCCGCGCTGGCCGGAGGAACGCAGGCGCCCGGCCTGGCCCGGGGCGCCGTCGCCCGGTCCGCCAGGACCGTCTTCGTCTTCCCCGGCCAGGGCTCCCAGTGGGCCGGCATGGCCCGGGAACTGCTCGACCACGCCCCGGCCTTCGCCGACCGGATTGCCGCCTGCGAACGCGCCCTCGCCCCGTACCTGGACTGGTCGCTGCTGGCGGTGCTGCGCGACGAGCCCGACGCGCCCCCGCTGGAGCGGGTGGACGTGGTGCAGCCGGTGCTGTGGGCGGTGATGGTGTCGCTGGCCGAGCTGTGGCGGGCGCACGGCATCGTCCCCGACGCCGTCGTCGGCCACTCCCAGGGCGAGATCGCCGCCGCCTGCGTGGCGGGAGGCCTGAGCCTGGAGGACGGGGCCCGGATCGTCGCGCTGCGCAGCCGGGCCCTGCCGGCGCTGACCGGACGCGGCGGCATGCTGTTCGTGCCGCAGCCCGTCGAGGCCGTGCGCGAGGCGCTGTCCGCCCACGCCGGGGCGCTCGACGTCGCCGCGGTCAACGGGCCGACCTCGGTGACGGTCTCCGGCGACCCGGCGGCCCTGGAACGGCTGCGCGAGCAGTACGCCGACGCGGGCGTCCTGGCCTGGCCCGTCCCCGGCGTGGACTTCGCCGGACACTCGCCCCAGGTGGAGCAGCTCCGCGAGGAACTGCTCGGCCTCCTCGACGGCATCGCGCCGCGCACCTCCGCCGTCCCGTTCTACTCGACCGTCACCGGCGGCCCCGTGGACACCCGGGGCCTGGACGCCGCGTACTGGTACGAGAACCTGCGCCGGCCGGTGGAGTTCGGCCGGGCGCTCGACGCGCTCCTCGCCGACGGGCACCACACCTTCGTCGAGTGCAGCACCCACCCCGCGCTGACCGTCTGGATCCAGGAGGCCGTCGAAGCGGCCGGGATCGGCGACGGGGCCGTCGTCGGCACGCTGCGCCGCACCGAGGGCGGCCCCGGCCGCTTCCTCGCCGCGCTCACCGAGGTCCACGTCCGCGGCCTGCCGGTGGACTGGGACGCGGTGTTCGCCGGAACCGGCGCGCGCAAGCGGGCCCTGCCCACCTACGCCTTCCAGGAGCAGCGCTACTGGCTGGACGACACCCCCGCCCGGCCCGTCGAGACCCTCACCGGCACCGGCGCCGGCCCGGCCGACTCCGGCTTCTGGGCGGCGGTCGACCGCGGCGACCTGGACGCCCTCGCCACCACCCTGCGGGTCGAGGACGGCGAACTGCGGGCCTCCCTCGCCTCCCTGGTGCCCACCCTCGCCGCGTGGGCGCGCGGCCGGGCCGACGACCGCACCGCCGACAGCTGGCGCTACCGGGTCGCCTGGAAGCCCCTGCCGGCGCCCGAGCGGCCCCGGCTCACCGGCAGCTGGCTGCTCGTCGCCCCGGCCGGCGCCGCCGACGACCCGGCCGTCGCGTTCGCCGCGGACGCCCTGCGCGGACACGGCGCCACCCCCGTCCTGGTCGAGGCCGGCCCCGACGCGACCGACCGGAGCAGGTTCGCCGCACTGCTCCGCGACGCCCACGACCGCCTCGACGGGCCGCCCGCCGGCATCCTGTCGCTGCTCGCCCTGGCCGAGCAGCCGCACGGCGACGGCTCGGCACTGCCCGTCGGCCTCACCCTGACCGTCGCGCTCCTCCAGGCCCTGGGCGAGCTCGGCACCGACGCCCCGCTGTGGAGCGCCACCCGGGGCGCGGTGTCGACCGGCCGCTCCGACCGGCTCGACAGCCCGCTCCAGGCCCTGGCCTGGGGCCTCGGCGGGGTCGCCGGCGTCGAGTACCCGCAGCGCTGGGCCGGCCTGGTCGACCTGCCGCGACGCCTCGACGAGCGGGCCGCGACCCGGCTCGCCGAAGCCCTCGCCAACCCCGACGGCGAGGACCAGCTGGCGGTGCGCGCCACCGGCCTGTACGGCCGCCGGGTCGTGCACGCCGGGCTCGGCGACACCGCCCCCGCCCGCGACTGGACACCCGAGGGCACCGTCCTGATCACCGGCGGCACCGGCGGCCTCGGCGCGCAGATCGCCCGCTGGCTGGCCCGCACCGGCACCGCGCACCTGCTGCTCACCAGCCGGCGCGGCGCACAGGCCCCCGGGGCCGACGCCCTGCTCGCCGAACTGCGCGCGCTCGGCGCCGACGCCACCGCGGCGGCCTGCGACGTCGCGGACCGCGACGCCCTCGCGGACCTGCTCGCCGGCATCCCGGCCGAGCGCCCGCTGCGCGCCGTCCTGCACACCGCCGGCGTCCTCGACGACGGCGTGATCGACTCGATCACCCCCGAACGCGCCGCCGGCGTCCTGCGCCCCAAGCTCGACGGCGCCCGCAACCTCGACGCGCTCACCCGCGACCTCGACCTGACCGCCTTCGTGCTGTTCTCCTCGCTCGCCGGCACCCTCGGCGGCACCGGCCAGGGCAGCTACGCCGCCGCCAACGCCTACCTCGACGCCCTGGCCCGGCAGCGCCGCGACCTCGGCCTGCCCGGCACCTCGGTGGCCTGGGGCCTGTGGGGCGGCGAGAGCCTCGCCTCCGGGGCGGTCGCCGAACGGCTGATCCGCGACGGCCTGCCCGCCATGGACCCCGCCGCGGCCACCACCGCGCTGCGCCGGGCCCTCGACCACGACGACACGGCCGTCATCGTCGCCGACTTCGCCTGGGACCGCTTCACCCGGGCGTACACCGCGCTCCGGCCCAGCGCCGCGCTCGGCGACCTGCCCGAGGTGCAGGGCGCGCTCGCCGCCGCGGCCGGCCCCCGGGGCGCCGCCGACGGCGCCGAGCCGGAGGCGCTGCGGCTGGCCGCACTGCCCCCGGCGGAACGCGACCGGGCGCTGCTGGAGCTGGTCCGCCGCGAGGTCGCCGTCGTGCTCGGCCACCCCGGGCCCGAGGCGGTGGAACCCGACCAGGCGTTCAAGGACATCGGCTTCGACTCGCTGACCGCCGTCGAACTGCGCAACCGGCTCGCCGCGGCCACCGGCCTGCGCCTGTCGGTGACCCTGGCCTTCGACTACCCCACGGCCACCGCCCTGGTCGGCCACCTGCGCGCCGAACTGCCGGGGGCGCCCGCCGCCGAGGCCCCCGACGCCCCCGGACGGGCGACGTCCGCCGCGGACGACGACCCGATCGTGATCGTCGGCATGAGCTGCCGCTACCCCGGCGGCGTCAGCACCCCCGAGGAGCTGTGGGAGCTCGTCGCGGGCGGCGGGGACGCGATCACCGCCTTCCCCACCGGCCGCGGCTGGGACCTGGACGGCCTCTACGACCCGGACCCGGACCGGACCGGCAGCACCTACGCGCGCGAAGGCGGCTTCCTGCACGACGCCGACCGCTTCGACGCGGCGTTCTTCGGGATCTCCCCGCGCGAGGCGCTGACCATCGACCCCCAGCAGCGGCTGCTGCTGGAACTCTCCTGGGAGGCGTTCGAGCGGGCCGGCATCGACCCGCTCTCCCTCAAAGGCAGCGCGAGCGGCGTCTTCGTCGGCTGCAGCCACCACGACTACGGGTCGCGGGTCACCGAGCCCTCCGAGGAGTTCGAGGGCTACCTCGGCATCGGCAGCGCGGGCAGCGTGGCGTCCGGGCGGATCTCCTACAGCCTCGGCCTCGAAGGGCCCGCGGTGACCATCGACACGGCGTGCTCCTCGTCGCTGGTCGCGGTCCACCTCGCCGCCCGGTCGCTGCGGGCCGGCGAATGCTCGCTGGCGCTGGCCGGCGGCGTGACCGTGATGTCGACGCCGGGCGCGTTCGTCGAGTTCAGCCGGCAGCGGGTGCTCGCCGAGGACGGCCGCTGCAAGCCGTTCGCCGCCGCCGCCGACGGCACCTCCTGGGCCGAGGGCGCCGGGCTGCTCGTCCTGGAACGCCTCTCCGACGCCCGCCGCAACGGCCACCCGGTGCTCGCCGTGGTCCGCGGCTCCGCCGTCAACCAGGACGGCGCCAGCAACGGCCTGACCGCCCCCAACGGGCCGTCCCAGCAGCGGGTCGTCCGGGCGGCCCTCGCCGACGCCGGACTGACCGCCGCCGAGGTCGACGCGGTGGAGGCGCACGGCACCGGCACCAAGCTCGGCGACCCGATCGAGGCCCAGGCGCTGCTGGCCACCTACGGCCGGGAGCGCGACGGGCAGGAGCCGCTGCTGCTCGGGTCGCTGAAGTCGAACATCGGGCACAGCCAGGCCGCCGCCGGCGTCGCCGGCATCATCAAGATGGTGCAGGCCATGCGGCACGGGATGCTGCCGCGCACCCTGCACGTCGACGCGCCGACCCCGCACGTCGACTGGTCGGCCGGCGCGGTGCGGCTGCTCACCGACGACACCCCGTGGCCGGAGACCGGCCGCCCCCGGCGGGCCGCGGTGTCCTCGTTCGGGGTCAGCGGCACCAACGCCCACACCATCCTCGAACAGCCCGCCGAACCGGCCCCGGCCCCGGCCGCCGTCGCCGGGCCGTCCGACGCGCCCGCCCTGCCCTGGCTGCTCTCCGCCCGCAGCGCGGACGCGCTGCGCGAGCAGGCCGCCCGGCTGCTCCGGCACGCCGAGCAGGACCCGGCCCCCGCCGTCGCGGAGCTGGGCCGCTCGCTGGCGCTGAACCGCAGCGCCTTCGAGCACCGGGCCGCCCTCACCGGCACCGACCGGCAGTCCCTGCTCCAGGGGCTCGCCGCGCTCGCCGCCGGCGAGCCGTCGGCGGACCTGGTGCGCGGCGTCACCGGCCCGGCCGCGAGGACCGCCTTCCTGTTCCCCGGCCAGGGCAGCCAGCGCACCGGCATGGGCGCCGGCCTGTACGCGCGGTTCCCGGTCTTCGCCGACGCCTTCGACGCGGTCTGCGCGGAACTCGACCCGCTGCTCGACCGCCCGCTGCGGGAGGTGATCGACGCGGCCCCCGGCGACCCGTGCGACGGCCTGCTGGACCGCACCGAGTACGCCCAGCCCGCCCTGTTCGCGCTCGGCGTCGCGCTGTACCGCCTCGTCGAGCACTGGGGCGTGCGCCCCGACCGGCTGCTCGGCCACTCCGTGGGAGAGCTCGCCGCCGCCCACGTCGCCGGGGTGTTCACACTGCCCGACGCCGCCGCCCTGGTGGTCGCGCGGGGACGGCTGATGCAGGCCCTCCCGGCGGGCGGCGCGATGGTCGCCGTCACCGCCGCCGAGGAGGAGGTGCTGCCGCTGCTCGCCGGCCGCGAGGGCGAGGTCGGCCTCGCCGCCGTCAACGGCCCGGCCTCGACCGTGGTCTCCGGCGACGCCGCGGCGGTGGCGGAGATCGCCGCCGAGCTCGCCGCGCGCGGCCGCAAGACCCGGCGGCTGCGGGTCTCGCACGCCTTCCACTCGCCCCTGATGGAACCGATGGTCGCCGAGTTCCGCGAGGTCGTGGCCCGGATCGCCCCCGGGGAGGCCGCCGTCCCGGTGATCTCCGACCTGACGGGCGAGCCGGCCACCGCCGAGCAGCTCGGCTCGCCGGACTACTGGGTGGAGCACGTGCGCGGCACCGTCCGCTTCCAGGACGGCGTGCGCCACCTGGAACGCGACGGCGTCACCGCGTTCCTCGAACTCGGACCCGACGGCGCGCTCACCGCGATGGGCCAGGACTGCCTGACCGGCGCCGCCGGCGGACCGGTGCTGGTGCCCCTGCTGCGCAAGGACCGGCCCGAAGCGCCCGCCGCGACGGCCGCCCTGGCCCGGCTGCACGTCACGGGCGTGCCGGTGGACTGGGAGGCCGTGCACGGCGGCGACCCGGCCCGCCCCGCCGCCGACCTGCCGACCTACGCCTTCCAGCGCGGCAGCTACTGGCTGCCGGCCGGACCGGCCGCGGCCGGACTGCCCGCCGCCGGACTCCAGGCCGTCGACCACCCGCTGCTCGGCGCCGGAACGGAACTCGCGGACTCCGACGGCTACCTCTTCACCAGCCGGTTCTCGGTCCGCAGCCACCCCTGGCTGGCCGACCACGGCGTCTACGAGGGCGTGCTGTTCCCCGCCACCGCGTTCCTGGAACTCGCGGTCCGCGCCGCCGACCAGGTCGGCTGCGACCAGGTCGAGGAACTCACCCTGGAGGCGCCGCTGGTGCTCCCGGCGGGCGGAGCCGTCGCGCTCCAGCTCACCGTCGGCAGCCCGGACGCCGCGGGCACCCGCCCGCTGAGCGTCCACGCCCGGGCCGTCGACGACGGCCCCGACGCCCCCTGGACCCGGCACGCGAGCGGCCTGCTCGGCACCGCCGCGGCCGCGGACCCGGCCGCTCCGGCGGACCCCGAGGCCTGGCCGCCGCCCGGCGCCGTCCCGCTCGACACCGAGGGCCTGTACGAGCGCTTCGCGGGCGGCGGGTTCGCCTACGGCCCCGCGTTCCAGGGCCTGCGCGCGGCCTGGCGGCTCGGCGACGAGGTGTACGCCCTGGCGGGCCTGCCGGACGAGCAGCGGCCGGACGCCGCCGCGTTCGGCCTGCACCCGGCGCTGCTCGACGCCGCCCTGCACTCGCTGGTGTTCGACGTCCTGGAGGGCCCCGCGCAGGGCTGGCTGCCGTTCTCCTGGAACGGGGTGCGCCTGCACGCCTCCGGGGCCGCCGAACTCCGGCTGCGGCTGACTCCCACCGGCCGGGACGCCGTCGCCGTCACGGCCACCGACACCGGCGGGCGGCCGGTGCTCTCGGCCCGCTCCCTGGTCCTGCGGCCGGTCTCGCCGGACCGCTTCAAGGCCACCCGCGCCGGGCACCACGAGGAACTGTTCCGCCCCGAGTGGCCGGCCCTGCCCGGGCGCGCCGCGGCGGCCGCCGCCGCCCCCGACCCGGAGAACTGGACGGTGCTCGGCGGCGCGCCGCTGCCCGGCCGTCCGGTCGCCGACCTCGCCGCGCTGTCCGCCCTGCTCGACGCGGGCGCCCCGGCACCCGCGCTGGTGCTGGCCGCCTGCCCGCCCGCGGCGGCAGGCGACCTCCGCGACGCGGTCCACGACGGCCTCGGCACGCTACTGGCCCTGCTGCGCGACTGGCTGGCCGAGGAGCGCCTGACCGGCGCCAGGCTCGTCCTGGTCACCTCCGGCGCCGTCCCCGTGACCGGGGAGGACGTCCCGGACCCGGCCCTGGCCGCGCTCTGGGGCCTGGTCCGCTCGGCGCAGACCGAGAACCCCGACCGCTTCGTGCTGCTGGACCTCGACACCCGGGAGAACCCGCCCGCGCTGCTCGCCGAAGCCCTCGCGTCCGGGGAACCCCAGCTCGCGATCCGGGCCGGAGCCGTCCACGCCGCCCGGCTGGCCCGGGTGCCGCTGGCCGCCACCGGGCGCACCCCCGGCTGGGACGGCGAAGGAACCGTCCTGATCACCGGCGGCACCGGCGCCATCGGCGCCCACGTCGCCCGCCACCTGGCCGCCGAACACGGCGTCCGGCACCTGCTGCTGACCAGCCGCAGCGGCCCCGACGCGGCCGGCGCGGCGGAACTGCGCGCCGAACTCGCCGCGCTCGGCGCGCACGCCGAGATCGCCGCCTGCGACGCCGCCGACCGCGACGCCCTCGCGGCCCTGCTGGCCGCCGTGCCCCCCGCGCACCCGCTGACCGGCGTGGTGCACGCCGCGGGCGTCCTCGCCGACGGCGTCGTCGCCACCATGACGCCCGGGCAGCTGGACCGCGTCCTGCGCCCCAAGGTGGACGCGGCGCTCAACCTGCACGAACTCACCGCCGGCCTGGAGCTGACCGAGTTCGTCCTGTTCTCGTCCATCGCCGGCGTCTTCGGCGGCATGGGCCAGGGCAACTACGCCGCCGCCAACGCCTTCCTGGACGCGCTCGCCCACCGGCGCCGCGCCGACGGGCTGCCCGGCCGCTCGCTCGCCTGGGGCCTGTGGGCCAACAGCACCGGCATGACCGGCGGACTCACCGAGGCCGACCTGCGACGCATCGCCCGCGGCGGGATCGTCGCCTTCGGCCCCGCCGAGGGGCTGGCGCTGTTCGACACGGCCGGCGCCCTCGACGAGCCGGTCGTGCTCCCGCTGCGGCTCGACACCGCCGCCGTCCGCGCCCAGGCCGGCGCCGGCGGCGTCCCCGCCCTGCTGCGCGGCCTGGTGCGCCCCGCCGCCCGGCGCGGCGCCGCCCTCCCCGCGGCCGGCACCGGCGACGACGGGCCCGAGGCCCTCAAGCAGCGCCTCGCCTCGTTGGGCGAGACCCAGCGCGGCCGGGTGCTGCTCGACCTGGTCCGCTCGCACGCCGCCCTGGTGCTCGGCCACAGCGGCCCGGCCGCGGTCGAGCCCGGACGCGGCCTGCTGGAGGTCGGCTTCGACTCGCTGACCGCGGTGGAGCTGCGCAATCGGCTGCGCGCCGCCACTGGCCACCCGCTGCCGGCCACCCTGCTCTTCGACCACCCCACCCCGGCCGCGATCGCCGAACACCTCGCCGCCGAACTGCTCCCCGACGCCGGACCCGGCCCGCTCCCCGGCCCCGCCGAGGCGGACCTGCCGGCGGGCGTCCCCGACGGCATCCCCGACGACCCGGCGGACCGCGAACGGCTGGCCGGCCGCCTCCGGGAGCTGCTGCGCAGCCTCGACGCGGCGGCCGCCGCCGACGGCACGGCCACCGCCTCCATCGAGGACCGGATGGACAGCGCCAGCGACGACGAACTCTTCGACCTCATCGACAACGAACTCGGCCTGTCATGACACCGACCCGACACCCGAACCAGGACGGCGAATCCCGATGGTGAACGACGACAAGCTGAGGGACTACCTCAAGCGCGTGACGGCGGACCTGCACCACACCCGCCGGCGCCTGACCGAGGCCGAGGAGGCGAGCCGCGAACCGATCGCGATCGTCGCGATGAGCTGCCGCTACCCCGGCGGCGTGCGGTCCCCCGAGGACCTGTGGCGCCTGGTCAGCGACGGCACCGACGCCATCACCGGCTTCCCCGCCGACCGGGGCTGGGACCTGGACCACCTGGACGACCCGCAGCAGCTGCGCGAGGGCACCAGCCACACCGCCCTCGGCGGCTTCCTCGACGACGTCGGGCACTTCGACCCCGGATTCTTCGGGATCTCCCCGCGCGAGGCGCTCGCCATGGACCCGCAGCAGCGGCTGCTGCTGGAGACCACCTGGGAGTCGTTCGAACGGGCCGGCATCGACCCCGCGACCCTGCGGGGCAGCCGCACCGGCGTCTTCGCCGGAGTGATGTACCAGGACTACGCGGTCCGGCTGCGCCACGTCCCCGACGACGTGGCCGGCTACCTCGGCAACGGCAGCTCCGACAGCGTCGCCTCGGGCCGCATCGCCTACACCTTCGGCCTGGAGGGCCCGGCGGTCAGCATCGACACCGCCTGCTCCTCCTCGCTGGTCGCCATCCACCTCGCCGCCCAGGCCCTGCGCGGCGGCGACTGCGCACTGGCGCTGGCCGGCGGCGCGATGGTCATGTCGACACCCGTCCCGTTCGTCGAGATGAGCCGCCAGGGCGGCCTGGCCCGGGACGGCCGCTGCAAGTCCTTCGCCGCCGCCGCCGACGGCACCGGCTGGGGCGAGGGCGTCGGCATGCTCCTGCTGGAACGCCTCTCCGACGCCCGCCGCAACGGCCACCCCGTCCTCGCCCTGGTCCGCGGCACCGCCGTCAACCAGGACGGCGCCAGCAGCCGGCTCACCGCCCCCAACGGCCCCGCCCAGCAGCGCGTCATCCGGCACGCCCTGGCCAACGCCGGACTCACCCCCGCCGACGTGGACGTGGTCGAGGCGCACGGCACCGGCACCCCGCTCGGCGACCCGATCGAGGCCCAGGCCCTGCTGGCCACCTACGGGCAGGGCCGCGCGGACGGGCAGCCGCTGCTGCTCGGCTCGCTGAAGTCGAACATCGGGCACACCCAGGCGGCGGCCGGCGTCGGCGGCGTCATCAAGGCCGTCCTCGCCATGCGGCACGGCACCGTCCCGCCCACCCTGCACGCGCAGGACCCGTCGCCGCAGATCGACTGGACCGCCGGCGCGGTGCGCCTGGTCACCGAGAACACCCCCTGGCCCGAGACCGGGCACCCGCGCCGGGCCGCGGTGTCCTCCTTCGGCGTCAGCGGCACCAACGGGCACGTCGTCCTGGAACAGGCCGACGAACCCGCCCCGGAGGAGGCCGGCGAACCCGCCGCCCCCGCCGTGCTGCCCTGGGTGCTCTCCGGGCGCACCGCCCCGGCGCTGCGCGCCCAGGCCGCCCGGCTGCGCGACCACCTCGACGCCCACCCCGGAGCGGGCCCCGCCGAGGTCGGCCACGCCCTCGCGACGACCCGCGCCGCGCACGAGCACCGGGCGGTCCTGATCGGCGCCCGCCCCGAGGAGTTCCGGGCCGGCCTGGACGCCCTCGCGGCCGGCCACGACGCCCCCGGCCTGGTCCTCGGCACCGCCGGAACCGGCGGCGAAGTCGCCCTGGTGTTCCCCGGACAGGGCTCCCAGTGGGCCGGCATGGCCGTCGAACTCCTTGACACCGCCCCCGCCTTCGCCGCCCGCATCGCGGACTGCGAGCGCGCCCTGGCCCCCTTCGTCGACTGGTCGCTGGAAGCCGTCCTGCGCGGCGCCCCCGGCACCCCGCCGGCCGAACGCGTCGACGTGGTGCAGCCGGCGCTGTGGGCCGTCATGGTCTCGCTGGCCGCACTGTGGCGCGCCCACGGCATCACCCCCGGCGCCGTCGTCGGCCACTCCCAGGGCGAGATCGCCGCCGCCGTGGTGGCGGGCGCGCTGAGCCTGGAGGACGGGGCGAAGGTCGTCGCCCTGCGCAGCCGGGCGATCCGCGCGCTGTCCGGCCGCGGCGGCATGGCCTCGGTGGCGCTGCCCGCCGACCAGGTCGCCGACCACCTCGCCCCCTGGGACGGCCGGCTGTCCGTCGCCGCCGTCAACGGACCCGACTCCACCGTGGTCTCCGGCGACACCGACGCGCTCGACGCGTTCCTCGACCGGACGGAGACCCTGGGCGTCCGCAGCCGGCGCATCCCCGTCGACTACGCCTCGCACAGCGCCCACGTCGAGGACATCCGCACCGACCTGCTCGACCTGCTCGACGGACTGACCCCCCGCCCCGCCGCCGTGCCCTTCTACTCCACCCTCACCGGCGGCCCGCTGGCGGACACCACCGTCCTCGACGCCGACTACTGGTACCGCAACCTCCGCGGCACCGTCCGCTTCGAACAGGCGACCCGCGCCCTGCTCGCCGACGGCTACCAGGTGCTGCTGGAGAGCAGCCCGCACCCCGTCCTCACCGTCGGCGTCCTGGAGACCGCCGAGGACGCGGGCGCCGACGCCACCGCCGTGGGCACCCTGCGCCGCGACGACGGCGGCCTGCGCCGGTTCACCGAGTCGCTGGCCGAACTGCACCTGCGCGGAGTCGCCCCGGACTGGGACGCCGTCTTCGCCGGCCGCCGCCCCGGCCGGGTGGAACTGCCCACCTACGCCTTCCAGCGCGACCACTACTGGCTGGAGGACGGCGCCGCACCCGACGCCGACGTCGCCTCCGCCGGACTCACCCCCGCGGACCACCCGCTGCTCGGCGCCGTCGTGCACCTCGCCGACAGCGACGGCCTGCTCCTCACCGGCCGCCTGTCGGCCCGCACCCACCCGTGGCTCGCCGACCACGCCGTCGGCGGCCGGGCCCTGCTCCCCGGCACCGCCTTCCTGGAACTCGCCCTCCAGGCCGGAGCCCGGATCGGCTGTCCCCGGGTCGAGGAACTCACCCTCCAGGCCCCCCTGGTGCTGCCCGAACACGGCGGCACCGTGCTGCGCCTCACCGTCGGCGCCCCCGACTCCCGGGGCCACCGCCCGCTCGGCCTGCACTCCCGGCCGGACACGGCCGCCGACGGCGACCCCGACGGTGCCCTCGACGACGAGTGGACCAGGCACGCCGAAGGCACCCTGGCCCCGGACGCCGCCGCGGCCGACAGCTCGACGCCCTGGCCGCCGCCCGGCGCCGAACCCCTCGCCCTCGACGGCCTGTACGACCGCTTCGCGGCGGGCGGGTTCGCCTACGGCCCCGCCTTCCAGGGCCTGCGCGCGGCCTGGCGGCGCGGCGACGAACTGTTCGCGGAGGCCGTCCTGCCCGCCGGCCCCGCACCCGAGGCCGGCCGCTTCGGCCTGCACCCGGCGCTGCTGGACGCGGCCCTGCACGCCACCGGCGTCCCCGGCGCCCCCGGCGTGGACGCCCACCCCGAGGGACGGCTGCCGTTCTCCTGGAACGGCGTGACCCTGCACGCCACCGGCGCCGGGCTGATCCGCGTCCGCCTCACCCCCGCCGGACCCGACGCGGTGGCGCTCGCCGTCGCCGACGCCACCGGCGCGCCCGTGGCGACCGTCGACGCGCTGGTGCTGCGGCCCGCCGGCCCCGTCGCCGCCCCGCGCGGCCGCCACCACCGGGACCTCTACGCCACGGAGTGGATCGCCGCACCCCCGCACGGCAGCGCCGCACCCGCCCACCGCACCGCGGACCTGGCCGCGCTGCTGGCCGCCGTCGACGCCGGCGCGCCGGTGCCCGACACGGTCCTGCTCGTCCGCCCGGAGACCGTCGACCCGGACGGGGAGGCCGCGGCCGTCCGCGCGGCCGTCCACCAGGCCCTCGCCGACATCCGGACCTGGCTCGCCGACGACCGCTTCGCCGGCTCGCGCCTGGTGTTCGCCACCCGGGGCGCGGTCGCCGCCCGGGACGGCGAGGACATCCGCAACCCCGCGCACAGCGCGCTCTGGGGGCTGATCCGCTCGGCCGACTCCGAACACCCCGGCCGCTTCGCCCTGCTCGACCTCGACGCCGATGCCGCCGAGCACGGTGTCTCGGCCGCCCTCGCCACCGGGGAACCGCAGACCGCGGTCCGCGGCGGCGACGTCCTCGTCCCCCGACTGGTCCGCGTCCCCCGGAACGACGACCGGGCCGAGCCGCTCCGCGCCTTCGACCCGGACGGCACCGTCCTCGTCACCGGCGGCACCGGCCTGCTCGGCTCCCACGTCGCCCGCCGCCTGGTCACCGGGCACGGCGTCCGGCACCTGCTGCTGCTCTCCCGCAGCGGCCCGGCCGCCGCCGGCGCCGAGGAACTGCGCGCCGAACTCGCCGCGCTGGGCGCCGAGGCCGCCGTCGTCGCCTGCGACGCCGCCGACCGGGACGCCCTGGCCGCCGTCCTCGCGGACCTGCCGCCCGCGCACCCGCTGACCGCCGTGATCCACACCGCCGGCGCCCTCGACGACGGCGTCGTCACCACCCTCACCCCCGAGCGGGTGGACGCCGTGCTGCGCCCCAAGGTCGACGCCGCCCTGCACCTGCACGAACTGACCCGCGGCCACGACCTCACGCACTTCGTGCTGTTCTCCTCGGCCGCCGGCACCTTCGGCGGCCCCGGACAGGCCAACTACGCCGCCGCCAACGCCCACCTCGACGCCCTGGCCGCCCGGCGCCGGGCGGCGGGCCTGGCCGGCCAGGCCCTGGCCTGGACCCTGTGGGAACAGCCCAGCGCCCTCACCGGCCACCTCGACCAGGACGACCTGCGCCGACTCGCCCGGTCCGGCATGCCGCCGCTGTCCACCGAGCGGGGACTCGCGCTCTTCGACACCGCCCTCACCGTGGACCGGGCCGCCCTGGTCCCGATGCGCCTCGACACCGCCGCGCTGCGCGCCGCCGCGGCCGACGGCACCCTACCCCCGCTGCTGCGCGGCCTGGTGCGCACCCCGCCGCGCCGGGCGGCCGAGGCCACCGCGGCGGACACCGACGACAACGCGCTGCGCCTGCGCCTCGCGACCCTCGACGGCACCGGCCGGACCCGGCTGCTCGTCGAACTCGTCCGCACCCACGCCGCGGCCGTCCTCGGCCACGCCTCCCCGGACACCCTCGACGCCGGACGGGCGTTCCGCGAACTGGGCTTCGACTCGCTGGCCTCGGTGCAACTGCGCAACCGCCTGAACGCCGCCACCGGCCTGCGGCTCCCCGCCAGCCTGGTGTTCGACCACCCGACCCCGGCCGCGCTCGCCGCCTTCCTGGGCGCCGGCCTCACCGAGGCGACCACCACCGTCACGCCCGCCGCACCGGCGCGGCCCGCCGACCCGGAGCGGGACGCGGACGACGACCGGATCGCGATCGTCGCCGCGGCCTGCCGCCTCCCCGGCGGCGTCCGCTCGCCCGAGGACCTGTGGCGGATGCTGGCCGAGGGCCGCGACGGCGTCTCCGGGTTCCCCACCGACCGCGGCTGGGACGTCGAAGCGCTCTACGACCCCGACCCCGACCGCGTCGGCACCTCCATCACCCGCGACGGCGGCTTCCTGTACGACGCCGCCGAGTTCGACGCCGAGTTCTTCGGCATCTCGCCGCGCGAGGCCCTCGCCATGGACCCGCAGCAGCGACTGCTGCTGGAGACCACCTGGGAACTCTTCGAACGCGCGGCCATCGACCCGTCCACCCTGCGCGGCGCGCCGGTCGGCACGTACGTCGGCCTGATGCAGCAGGACTACGCGGCCCGGCTGCTGCCCTACATCCCCGAGGACGTCGAAGGATTCCTCGGCACCGGCAACTCGGGAAGCATCGTCTCCGGACGCCTGGCCTACTTCTTCGGCCTGGAGGGCCCCGCCGTCACCGTGGACACGGCCTGCTCGTCCTCGCTGGTGTCGCTGCACCTCGCGGTCCGGGCGCTGCGCTCCGGCGAGTGCTCGCTCGCGCTGGCCGGCGGCGTCAACGTGATGTGCAGCCCCGAACTGTTCGTCGAGTTCAGCCGGCAGGGCGGACTCGCCCCGGACGGCCGCTGCAAGTCCTTCGCCGCGGCCGCCGACGGCACCGCCTTCGGCGAGGGCGTCGGCATGCTGCTGGTGGAGCGGCTGTCGGACGCGCGGCGCAACGGGCACCCGGTGCTGGCGGTGATCCGCGGCTCGGCAGTGAACCAGGACGGTGCGAGCAATGGCCTGACCGCGCCGAACGGTCCCTCGCAGCAGCGGGTGATCCGGGCCGCGCTGGCGGACGCCGGGCTGACGGTGTCGGACGTGGACGTGGTGGAGGCGCACGGCACCGGGACGCGGCTGGGCGACCCGATCGAGGCGCAGGCGCTGCTGGCGACGTACGGGCAGGAGCGGCCGGCGGACCGTCCGGTGTGGATCGGCTCGCTGAAGTCCAACATCGGACACACCTCGGCCGCCGCCGGCGTGGCGGCGGTCATCAAGTCGGTGCTCGCCCTGCGGCACGGCGTGATGCCGCGCACCCTGCACGTGGACGGCCCCACACCCGAGGTGGACTGGTCGGCGGGCGCGGGCCGGCTGCTGACGGAGGCCCGGGAGTGGGACGACACAGGCCGCCCGCGCCGGGCCGGCGTGTCCTCCTTCGGCGTCAGCGGCACCAACGCCCACGTCATCCTCGAACAGGCCCCGGTCGAGCCGCTCGCCGACGAGCCCGGGACACCGGAGACCGTCCCGCTGCTGCTCTCGGCGCGCACCCCCGAGGCACTGCACGCCCAGGCCGCCGCGCTGTCGGCCCGGCTCGGCGACGGGTCCGGCGTCCGCGCGGCCGACGTGGCCTTCTCGCTGGCCACCGGCCGCAGCGCGCTGGCACACCGCGCGGTGCTGGTCGGCACGGAGGAGGACCTCGCCGAGCACCTGACCGTGCTGTCGCAGGGCGCTGCGGTGTCCGGCGGCGGGCTGGTGTCCGGTCGGGTGGCGCTGGTGTTCCCCGGCCAGGGGTCGCAGTGGGTCGGGATGGCCGTGGAGCTGCTGTCCGGGTCGGAGGTTTTTGCGGCGCAGATGGCGGAGTGCGAGCGGGCTCTAGCGCCTTACGTGGACTGGTCGTTGGCGCAGGCGCTGGGCTCCGAGGAGCTGCTGGCGCGGGTCGATGTGGTGCAGCCGGTGCTGTGGGCCGTGATGGTGTCGCTGGCGGAGGTGTGGCGGTCGTTCGGTGTGGTTCCGGACGCGGTGGTGGGCCACTCCCAGGGTGAGATCGCGGCCGCGTGCGTGGCGGGGGGGCTGAGCCTGGAGGACGGGGCGAAGGTCGTCGCGCTGCGCTCCCTGGCGATCCGCGCGTTGGCCGGTCGTGGCGGGATGGCGTCCGTGCCGCTGCCGGTGGACGTGGTGCGGGAGCGCATTTCGGACCGCCTCTCGGTGGCTGCCGTCAACGGCCCGTCGTCGACGGTGGTGTCGGGTGACGCGGCCGCCGTGGCGGAGTTCGTCGATGCGTTGGTCGAGGAAGGTGTGCGGGCGCGGCTGATCGAGGTGGACTACGCGTCGCACTCCGCCCATGTGGAGGAGATCCGCGAGCGGCTGCTGTCGGACCTGGACGGCATCGCCCCTGTCGCCGGTTCGGTGCCGTTCTTCTCGACCGTGACCGGCGGCTGGCTGGAGACGGAGGAGCTGGACGCCGAGTACTGGTACCGCAACCTCCGGGAGACGGTGGAGTTCGCGAACGCCACGGAGGCGTTGCTGGGCGAGGGTTTCCGGTTCTTCGTCGAGTCCAGCCCGCACGCGGTGCTGGGTGTGGCGGTGGGGGAGTCGGTGGAGTCCGCGGGCGTGGACGCGGCCGTGCTGGGGACGTTGCGTCGCGGGGAGGGCGGCTTGGCGCAGGTGCTGCGCGCGGTGGGCCGCGGCTGGGAGCGCGGGCTGGAGGTGGATTGGTCGTCGGCGTTCCCGGGCGCGCGGCGGGTGGACCTGCCGACGTACGCCTTCCAGCGCACCCGCTACTGGCTCGACGTGCCGACCACGAGCTGGGACGTCGCCTCGGCGGGGCTCGCCACCACCGGGCACCCGATGCTCGGTGCGGCGATGCAGGTCGCGGACTCGGGTGAGCTGCTGCTCAGCGGCCGGATCTCGCTGCGCACCCACCCCTGGCTGGCCGACCACGCCGTGTCGGGCGTCGTGCTCCTCCCGGGCACGGCGTTCCTCGAACTCGCGCTGCGCGCCGGGGCCGAGGCGGACTGCCCGGTGGTCGAGGAGCTCACCCTCGGCTCGGCGCTCGTGCTGCCGAACGAGGACGCTACCCACCTGCAGCTCCGGGTCGGCGGGCCCGACGGCGACGGCCGGCGCAGGCTCAGCGTGTTCGCCCGGACGGCGCGGGACGCCGACGCGCCCTGGACCGAGCACGCCACCGGCACCCTGGCACCCCGGCCCGCCGGCGATCCGGCCGCAGCGGCGGCCGGTCTGCTGAGCTGGCCGCCGTCCGGTGCCGAACCCGTGGACACCGACGACCTCTACGAGCGCTTCGCCGAGGTCGGCTACCACTACGGCCCCGCCTTCCGGGGCATCCGGGCCGCGTGGCTGCGCGGTGGCGAGGTGTTCGCCGAGGTGGTGCTGCCGGAGCAGCAGCACGCCGACGCCGCCGGCTGCGTGCTGCACCCCGCGCTGCTGGACGCGGCGCTGCAGAGCGCCGCGCTGCTGCCCGACCAGGACGGCACGGCCCGGCTGCCGTTCAGCTGGAACGGGGTGACCGGCGGGGTCACCGGGGCCACCACGCTGCGCGTGCGGCTCGCCGCCGACGCGCCGGACACCGTGCGCCTGCACGCCCACGACCTGTCCGGACGGCAGGTGATCGGCGTCCAGGGCCTGCTGCTGCGGCCGCCGACCGCGAACGGGCCGCTGGCCGGGGCCGCTCACGCCGACCTGCTGTACCGCCTCGACTGGACCCCGGCCGCCGATCCGGCCGACGCCGCCGTGCCGGGCTGGGCCGCGCTCGGCGACGCCGTCCCCGGTGCCGCCGTGTCCTGGCCGGACCTGGACGCGCTGGCGGCCGCCCTCGACACGGGCGCCGCCCTCCCCGAGGTGGTCGTGGCGTCCGTGGCCACCGCCGACCTGCCCGATGCCGCCGACCGGGTCCGCGCCACCGCGCACCGGGGCCTCGCCCTCGTGCAGCAGTGGCTGGCCGACGAGCGGTTCGCCGAGGCGAAGCTGGCCCTGCTCACCAGGGACGCCGTCCGCACCGGGCCGCTCGACCGCCTTGTCGATCCCGCCCAGGCCGCCCTGTGGGGCCTGGTGCGCAGCGCGCGGGCCGAGCACCCCGGGCGCTTCGTCCTGGTCGACGCGGCCGGGAGCGCCGAACCGGCCGAGGCCCTGCCCGCGGCGCTCGCCGCCGGGGAACCCGAACTGGCACTGCGGACCGGCCCGCCGCTGCTGCCGCGGCTGGTGCGTGGCGGACGGCCGGACGGCACGCTGTCGCTGCCCGACCGCCCCGACTGGCGGCTCACCACCGACGGCCGGGGTTCGGTGGAGGACCTCGTGGCGGAGCCCGCTCCGGCGGCCCTCGCCCCGCTGGGCAGCGGCGAGGTGCGGATCGCGGTGCGCGCCGCCGGCCTGAACTTCCACGACGTCATCGCCGCGCTCGGACTGGACCCCGACCCCGAACAGCAGGGCCTGGGCAGCGAGGGCGCCGGCACCGTCGTCGAGGTGGGCCCGGGCGTCGACGACCTGGCGCCCGGGGACCGGGTGATGGGGATCTTCCGGGGCGCGTTCGGCCCGACCGCGGTCGCCGACCGCCGCACCGTCGCCCGGATACCGGCCGGCTGGTCCTTCGCCCGCGCCGCGTCCGTGCCGGTGGTGTTCCTCACCGCCCACTACGGCCTGTTCGACCTCGGCGGGTTGAAGAGCGGCGAATCGGTCCTGATCCACGCCGCCGCCGGCGGGGTCGGCATGGCGGCCGTGCAGCTCGCCCGGCACGCCGGTGCGCGGGTGTTCGCGACCGCGTCCCCCGCCAAGTGGGACGTCCTGCGGGCCGGCGGGCTGGACGACGCGCAGATCGCCTCGTCCCGCAGCACCGACTTCGCCGAGACCTTCCTGACGGCCACCGGCGGGCGGGGCGTCGACGTGGTGCTCGACAGCCTGGCGAGGGAGTTCGTCGACGCCGGCCTGCGGCTGCTGCCGAACGGCGGCCGGTTCGTGGAGATGGGCAAGACCGACGTCCGCGACCCCGAGGAGGTCGCCCGGCAGTACCCCGGGGTGCGCTACCGGGCGTTCGACCTGATGGAGGCCGGTCCGCAGCGCATCGGCGAGATGCTCGCGGAGATCCTGGACCTGTTCGAGCGGGGAGTGCTGCACCCCCTGCCGGTCACCGGCTGGGACGTCCGGCAGGCCCCGGCCGCGCTGCGCTCGCTCAGCCGGGCGCGGGGCGTCGGCAAGAACGTCCTGCTGCTGCCCTCCCGGCCGGACCCCGAGGGGACCGTCCTGGTCACCGGGGCCACCGGCACCCTGGGGCGGCTGCTGGCCCGGCACCTGGTGGTCGCGCACGGCGCCCGGCACCTGCTGCTGGCGGGCCGTCGGGGCGAGTCCGCCGACGGAATGCCGGAACTGGTACGGGAGTTGACCGGGCTCGGCGTGTCGGTCACCGTCGCGGCCTGCGACGTCGCGGACCGGGACGCGCTCGCCGCGCTGCTCGGGACGGTGCCCGCCGCGCACCCGCTGACCGCCGTCGTCCACGCGGCCGGCGTCCTGGACGACGCCACCGTCGCCGGGCTGACCCCGGACCGGCTCGACCGCGTCCTGCGGCCCAAGGCGGACGCGGCGCTGGCCCTGCACGAACTCACCCGGGACCTCGACCTCGCGGCGCTGGTGCTGTTCTCCTCGGGCGCCGCCCAGTTCGGCGCGGCCGGGCAGGCGAACTACGCCGCCGCCAACGCGGTCCTGGACGCCCTCGCCGCCGAGCGCCGGGCCGAGGGGCTGCCCGGCCTGTCCATCGGCTGGGGCCTGTGGGAGGAGCGCAGCGCGATGACCGCCGAGGTCGCCCCGGGCCGGGGCGCCGGGGCGGGCGCGCTGACCTCGGCGGAGGGCCTCGCCCTGTTCGACGCGGCGCTGGACTCCCCGCACGCCTACCGGCTGGCGGCCAGGATCGCCCCGTCCGTGCTGCGGGCGGACGACCGGCTGCCCGCCGTGCTCCGCGGCCTGGTCCGCCCGGCCCGGACCGCCGCCGCCGCGGAGGCGCCGGCCCGCTCGATGGCGCGGCAGCTCGCCGAGCTGCCTGCGGACGAGCTGCACCGGACCCTGCTCGACCTGGTGCGCGGCACCGCCGCGGCGGTGCTCGGCCACAGCTCGCCGAACCTGGTCCGCCCGGCCCGCCCGTTCAAGGACGTCGGCTTCGACTCCCTCACCGGCGTCGAACTGCGCAACCGGCTGGCCGCCTCGACCGGGCTGCGGCTGCCGGCCGCGCTGGTCTTCGACCACCCCACCCCGGAGGCACTGGCCCGCCATCTCGCCGAGCGGGTCGGCGCGGCCCGTCCGACCGGCGACGAGGCGGTGCGGGCCGGGCTCGACGCCCTGGAGGCCCTGCTCGGCGCGCTGCCGCCGGAGGGCGTCAGCGGCGAACTCGCCGCCCGGGTCCGGGACGTGCTGTCCCGCGCGCTGCCCGGCGGGACACCGGCCGCCGCCCGCCCCGCCGGCGAGCCGGGCGACCCGGACGACCTGGCCCCCGACCTGATCGAGGCGGCCAGCGACGAAGAGATGTTCGAGTACCTCGACCGGCAGCTGGGGTCCGCATGACCAGGACCCCGGCCCGCGCGGCCCGCGCCCCCCGCGTCCTTCGGGACGAGACCCGAGCAGCCCGAGACGAAAGCAGCGGTGTGCAGTGAGCGACCAGCGGATGCGCGACTACCTCAACCGCGTGACCATCGACCTCCGGGACACCCGGCAGCGGCTCCGCGAGGCCGAGGCCCGGCTGAACGAGCCGATCGCGATCGTGGCGATGAGCTGCCGCTTCCCCGGCGGGGTCCGCACCCCCGAGGAGCTGTGGGAGCTGCTCGCCGAAGGCCGCGACACCACCACGCCCGTCCCCGGCGACCGGGGCTGGGAGCGCGCCTGGCCGTCCGGCACCGCGATCCCCGGGCGGGGGGCGTTCCTGGACGGCGCGGCGGACTTCGACCCGGAGTTCTTCGGCATCTCGCCCCGCGAGGCCCTCGCCATGGACCCGCAGCAGCGGCTGCTGCTGATGGCGGCCTGGGAGGCCGTCGAGCAGGCCGGCATCGACCCGCTCACCCTGCGGGGAAGCCGCACCGGGGTGTACGCCGCGGCCGTCGACGAGGGCTACGCGACGCTGGGCGCCGACGCCGCCGAAGCCGTCCAGGGGTTCCTGATGACGGGGAACTCGATGAGCGTGATGTCCGGGCGGGTGTCCTACGCGCTCGGCCTCGAAGGCCCCGCCGTCACCGTGGACACCGCCTGCTCGTCCTCGCTGGTGGCGCTGCACCTCGCGGCCCGGGCGCTGCGGGCCGGCGAGTGCTCGCTCGCCCTGGCCGGCGGGGTCAGCGTGATGGCGCTGCCGGCGGTGTTCGTCGAGTTCAGCCGGCAGGGCGCGATGTCCCCCGACGGCCGCTGCAAGCCGTTCGCGGCCGCCGCGGACGGCACCGGCTGGGGCGAGGGCGTGGGCATGCTGCTGCTGGAACGGCTGTCGGACGCGCGCCGCCACGGGCACCCGGTGCTGGCCGTGCTGCGCGGCTCGGCGATCAACCAGGACGGCGCCAGCAACGGCCTGACCGCCCCCAACGGCCCCTCCCAGCAGCGGGTGATCCGGGCGGCGCTGGCGGACGCCGGACTGACCGCCGCCGACGTCGACGCGGTGGAGGCGCACGGCACCGGCACCACCCTCGGCGACCCGATCGAGGCCGACGCGCTGCTCGCCACCTACGGCCAGGACCGGCCCGCCGGCCGCCCGCTCTGGCTCGGCTCGCTGAAGTCGAACATCGGGCACACCCAGGCCGCCGCCGGTGTCGCCGGCGTCATCAAGACGGTCCTCGCGCTGCGCCACGGCGTGCTGCCGCGCACCCTGCACGTGGACGCCCCGACCCCGCACGCCGACTGGTCCGCGGGCGCCGTCGAACTCCTCACCGAGGCCCGCGACTGGCCCGCCGTCGACCGGCCGCGCCGGGCCGGCGTGTCCTCGTTCGGCATGAGCGGCACCAACGCGCACGTCGTCCTCGAACAGGCACCGGAGCCGGAACCCGAGCCGGCACCGGCGGACCGGCCGGAAGCGGCGCCCGGGGCCGTACTGCCCTGGGTGCTGTCCGGCCGCACCGCGGCCGCGCTCGGCGACCAGGCGACCCGGCTGCGCGCCCGGCTCGCCGCCGACGCGTCCGCCCGGCCGGCCGACATCGGCCTCTCGCTGGCGACCACCCGGTCCGCCTTCGAACACCGGGCCGTGGTGATCGGCGACGGGCGCCCGGCGCTGCTGGACGGGCTCGCCGCGCTGTCCGCGCCCGGCCCGGACGTCCCCGCCGCCGACGTCGTGGTGGGCACCGGCCGGGTCGTCGAGGGCCGCACGGCCCTGGTCTTCCCCGGCCAGGGCTCCCAGTGGGACGGCATGGCCCGCGACCTGCTCGCCACCAGCCCCGTCTTCCGCGACCGCCTCGCGGCCTGCGACGCCGCCCTGTCCGCCCACGTCGACTGGTCCCTGGAAGGCGTCCTGCGCGGCGACCCCGGCGCGCCCTCGCTGGACCGGGTCGACGTGGTGCAGCCGGTGCTGTGGGCGGTGATGGTGGCGCTGGCCGCGCACTGGGAGTCCTGGGGCGTCCGGCCCGACGCCGTGGTCGGCCACAGCCAGGGCGAGATCGCCGCCGCCGTGGTGGCGGGCGCGCTGAGCCTGGAGGACGGGGCGAAGGTCGTCGCGCTGCGCAGCCGGGCGATCCGGGCGCTGGCCGGAGGCGGCGGCATGGTCGCGGTCTCCCTGCCCGAGGAGCGGGTCCGCGCCGAGCTGGCCCGCTGGGCGGGGAAGCTGTCGGTGGCCGCCGTCAACGGGCCCGCCGCCGTGGTGGTCTCCGGGGAGACCGGGGCCCTGGCCGAGCTGCTCGCCCACTGCGACGCCCAGGGCGTCCGGGCCCGGTCGGTGCCGGTGGACTACGCCTCGCACTCCGCCCAGGTCGAACGGATCAGGTCCGAGGTGCTGGCCGCCCTGGCCGACGTGCGCCCGCTCCCGGCCCGGATCCCGCTGTTCTCCACCGTCACCGGCGACCGGCTCGACACCACCGGGATGGACGCCGACTACTGGTACCGCAACCTGCGCGGGACGGTCCGCTTCGACGCGGCCGTGCGCGCCCTGGTCGAGCAGGGCCACGAGGTCTTCGTCGAGGTGTCGCCGCACCCGGTGCTGACCATGGCCCTCCAGGACACCGCCGAGGCCACCGGCGCCGAGGAACCGCCCGTCGTCGTCGGCACCCTGCGCCGCGACGACGGCGGACCGCGCCGGGCCCTGCGCTCGGCCGCCGAACTGTGGGTGGCGGGCGCGGCCGTCGACTGGTCCGCGGTGTACGCCGACACCGGCGCCCGCCCGACCGCCCTGCCCGGATACCCGTTCCAGCTGCGGCGCTACTGGCTGGAGCCGGAGACGCGGCCGGCCGCCGGACCGGCCGCCGACCCGGACGACACGGCCTTCTGGCAGATGGTCGACCACCAGGCCCCGGCCGAGATCGCCGCCCGCCTCGCCGTCGACGAGGACGCCCTCGGCCCCGTCCTGCCGGCCCTGCGCGGCTGGCGCCGGCAGCGGCGCGACGAGAGCGTCATCGACTCCTGGCGCTACCGCATCGGCTGGCAGCCCCTGCCCGACCTGCCGAACGCGGCCGCCGCCGGCACCTGGCTGGTCGTGCTGCCCGCCGGGCAGCACGACGACGCCCGGGTGCGCGGTTCGCTGCTCGCCCTCACCGAAGCGGGCGCCACCGTCGTCACGGCCGAGCTCACCGCCGACGCCGTCCGCCGCACCGACCTCGCGGCCACCCTCGCCGCCGCCCTCGGCGACCGCGTCCCGACCGGCGTGCTGTCGCTGCTGGCCGCCGCCGAGGAGCCCCACCCCGACCACCCGGCCCTGCCCACCGGGACGGCGCTCACCGTCGCCCTGGTGCAGGCCCTCGGCGACCTCGCCGTCACGGCGCCCCTGTGGTGCGCCACCGCCGGGGCCGTGTCGACGGGCCCGGACGACCCGGTCACCCACCCCCGCCAGGCACTGGTCTGGGGCACCGGACTGGTGGCCGCGCTCGAACAGTCCGCCCGCTGGGGCGGCCTCGTCGACCTGCCGCCGGACCTCGACGCCCGCGCCCGGACCCGGCTCGCCGCCGTCCTCACGTCCGCCGCCCCCGGCCGCGAGGACCAGCTCGCGCTGCGCCCCACCGGCCTGCTGGCCCGCCGCCTGCGGCGCGCCCCCCGCGGCGAGGGCCGCGCGCAGCACTGGAAGCCCCGCGGCACCGTCCTGCTGACCGGCGGCACCGGAGCCCTCGGCCCGCACCTCGCCCGCTGGCTGGCCCGCAACGGCGCCACCCACCTCGTCCTGCCCGGCCGCCGCGGCCCCGAGGCGCCCGGCGCGGCCGAACTCGCCGCCGAGCTGGCCGCCCTCGGCGCCCGGCTGACCATGCCCGTCTGCGACCTGGCGGACCGGCCGGCCGTCGAGGCGCTGCTCACCGGCCTGGAGACGGCGGGCGACCCGGTCACCGCGGTCGTCCACGCCGCCGCCTTCGTCGCGCTCGCCCCGTTGGACGGCACGCCGATGTCCGCGTTCGAACAGATCGTCGCCGCCAAGGCCGCCGGCGCCGAACACCTCGACGCCCTGCTCGACCGCGAACTCGACGCCTTCGTGCTGTTCTCCTCGATCGCCGGCGTCTGGGGCAGCGGCGACCACGGCGCCTACGCCGCCGCCAACGCCTACCTCGACGCGCTCGCCCAGCACCGCCGGGCCCGCGGCCTCACCGCCACCACCGTCGACTGGGGCATCTGGCAGGCCGAGAACCAGGACCGCACCGCCGGAGCGGACGCCGACCTGTTCAACCTGGAGCAGCACGGCCTGCCCCGGATCGCCCCCGACCTCGCGCTGCACGCCCTGCAACAGGCACTGGACGACGACGAGACCGTGCTCACCGTCGCCGACGTCGACTGGGAGCAGTTCGCCGCCGTCTTCACCTCCACCCGCCCCAGCCCGCTGCTCACCGGCGTCCCCGAAGCCCGCCGCGCCCTGGAGGGCCCGGCCGGCGACACCGTGGCGCCCGCCGCCGCACAGCTGCGCGAACGGCTCGCCGCCCTCGGCGAATCCGAACAGCACCGCCTGCTGCTCGACCTGGTCCGCACCCACGCGGCAGCCGTCCTCGGCCACTCCGGGGCGGACGCGATCCGGCCCGGCGCGGCCTTCCAGGACCTGGGCTTCGCCTCCCTCACCGCGGTCGAGCTGCGCAACCGGCTCAACACCGCCACCGGACTGCGGCTGCCGTCCACGCTGATCTTCGACCACCCGTCGTCCACCGCGCTCGCCCGGGAGATCCGCGCCGAACTGCTCGGCCGACCGGCCGCCGCACCGGCCACCGCCGGCCCGGACACCGCCGTGCAGCCTGCCGCGCCCGACGACGAGGCGATCGCGATCGTGTCCATGGCCTGCCGCTTCCCCGGTGGCATCGGCACCCCCGAGGACCTGTGGCGCCTGCTCGCCGACGGCGGCGACGCCGTCTCGGACTTCCCCACCGACCGCGGCTGGGACCTCGAAGCCCTCTACGACCCCGACCCCGACCGCCCCGGCACCTCGACCACCCGGCGCGGCGGCTTCCTGCACGACGCCGCCGAGTTCGACGCCGAGTTCTTCGGCATCTCGCCGCGCGAAGCCCTCGCCATGGACCCCCAGCAGCGGCTGCTGCTGGAGACCACCTGGGAGGCGATCGAACGCGCCGCCATCGACCCGGCCGCCCTGCGCGGCAGCCGCACCGGCGTGTTCACCGGCGTCAACTACGCCGACTACGCGGCCGTGGTCGCCCAGTCCGAGGAAGGGGACGGCCACCTGCTCACCGGCAGCGCACCCAGCGTCGTCTCCGGCCGGGTCGCCTACACCCTGGGCCTGGAGGGCCCCGCGGTGACCGTCGACACCGCCTGCTCCTCCTCCCTCGTCGCCATGCACTACGCCGGCCGGGCGCTGCGCGGCGGCGACTGCTCGCTCGCCCTGGTCGGCGGCGTCGCCCTGATGGCCACCCCCGGCTCCCTGATCAGCTTCTCCCGCCAGCGGGGACTCGCCGAGGACGGCCGCTGCAAGGCCTTCTCGGACGACGCGGACGGCATGGGCATGGGCGAAGGCGTCGGCGTCCTGCTGCTGGAGCGGCTGTCGGACGCGCGGCGCAACGGGCACCCGGTGCTGGCCGTCGTCCGCGGCTCGGCGGTCAACCAGGACGGCGCCAGCAACGGGCTCTCCGCCCCCAACGGCCCCTCCCAGCAGCGGGTGATCCGGGCCGCGCTGGCGGACGCCGGGCTGACGGCGTCCGAGGTGGACGTGGTGGAGGCGCACGGCACCGGCACCACCCTCGGCGACCCGATCGAGGCGCAGGCCCTGCTGGCCACCTACGGCCAGGACCGGCCCGCCGAACGGCCTTTGCTGGTCGGCTCGTTGAAGTCCAACCTCGGCCACGCCCAGGCGGCGTCCGGCGTGGCGGGAGTCATCAAGACGGTGCTGTCCATGCAGCACGGACAGGTGCCCCGCACCCTGCACGTCGGCACGCCCTCCAGCCACGTCGACTGGACGCGCGGGGCGGTGGCCCTCGCGACCGAGCAGCAGCCCTGGCCCCAGCACGGCCGCCCCTACCGGGCCGGCGTGTCCTCCTTCGGCCTGAGCGGCACCAACGTCCACACCATCCTCGAACACGCCCCCCTGGAGGACGACGGCCCGCCGGCCGAGCGCACCCCCCTGCCGGAGGTGCCCTGGCTGCTGTCGGCGAGGAGCCCGCAGGCCCTGCGCTCCCAGGCCGACCGGCTGCGCCGCCACCTGGACGGCGACCCTGGGGCCGACCCGCGCGACATCGGGGCCGCCCTGCACGGGCGTACCGCGTTCGAGTACCGGAAGGCACTGGTCGGGAGCGGAGACGAGCTCCGCACCCTGCTGGCGCGGACGGCCGACGACTCCGGGGCGTGGGACGGCGGCCGCCCGGTCGACGGTCGGGTGGCGCTGGTGTTCCCGGGCCAGGGTTCGCAGTGGGTGGGGATGGCGGTGGAGCTGCTGTCCGGGTCGGAGGTTTTTGCGGCGCGGATGGCGGAGTGCGAGCGGGCGCTGGCGCCGTACGTGGACTGGTCGTTGGTCGAGGCGCTGGGCTCCGAGGAGCTGCTGGCTCGCGTCGATGTGGTGCAGCCGGTGCTGTGGGCCGTGATGGTGTCGCTGGCCGAGCTGTGGCGCTCGTTCGGTGTGGTGCCGGACGCCGTCGTCGGCCACTCGCAGGGCGAGATCGCGGCCGCGTGCGTGGCGGGCGGTCTGAGCCTGGAGGACGGGGCGAAGGTCGTCGCGCTGCGCTCCCTGGCGATCCGCGCGTTGGCCGGTCGTGGCGGTATGGCGTCGGTTCCGTTGCCGGTGGACGTGGTGCGGGAGCGCCTGGGGGCACTGTCGGTGGCGGCGGTGAACGGCCCGTCGTCCACGGTGGTGTCGGGCGACGCGGACGCGGTCGCCGCGCTCGTGGAGGAGCTCGTCGCGGAAGGCGTGCGGGCTCGGCTGATCGAGGTCGACTACGCGTCGCACTCCGCGCACGTGGAGGAGATCCGCGAGCGCCTGCTGTCGGACCTGGACGGTCTCGCACCCGGGTCCGGCTCGGTGCCGTTCTTCTCGACGGTGACGGGCAGTTGGCTGGACACGAAGGAGCTGGACGCCGAGTACTGGTACCGGAACCTTCGGGAGACCGTCGAGTTCGCGCACGCCACGGAGGCGTTGTTGGGCGAGGGTTTCCGGTTCTTCGTGGAGTCCAGCCCGCACGCGGTGCTGGGTGTGGCGGTGGGGGAGTCGGTGGAGGCCGCCGAGGTCGATGCCGCGGTGCTGGGGACGTTGCGTCGCGGCGAGGGCGGCTTGGCGCAGGTGCTGCGCGCGGTGGGCCGCGGCTGGGAGCGCGGGCTGGAGGTGGACTGGTCGTCGGCGTTCCCGGGCGCGCGGCGGGTGGACCTGCCGACGTACGCCTTCCAGCGCACCCGCTACTGGCCCGAGCCGGCGCCCGCCACGGTGGCCGATGTGGGCGCGGCCGGGCTCGATCCGGCCTCCCACCCGCTCCTCGGGGCGGCCGTCGAGCTGGCCGACACGGGTGAGCTGCTGCTCAGCGGCCGGATCTCGCTGCGCACCCACCCCTGGCTCGCCGACCACGCCGTGGCCGGTGCGGTGCTGCTGCCCGGCGCGGCCTTCGCGGAACTCGCGGTCCGCGCCGCGGACGAGGCCGGCTGCCACGCGGTGGAGGAACTGACGCTCCAGCAGCCGCTGTTGATACCCGCCGACACGGCCGTCCGCCTGCAGATCCGGGTCGGCGCCGCAGACGCGCACGGCGGCCGCTCGCTGGACCTGTACTCCTGCCGGGAGGACGCGGCGACCCCGCACTGGACCGCGCACGCGACCGGCCGGCTCACCGCCGACGCCGCGACCCGCAAGCCGCCGCCCGCGCCGGACGGCGCCGGCGCCTGGCCGCCGCCCGGTGCCGTCCCGGTCCCCGTCGGCGACCTGTACGAGCGGTTCGACGCCTCCGGCTACGGCTACGGACCCGCCTTCCGCGGGCTCACCACCGCCTGGCGCCGGGGCGAGGAGATCTTCACCGAGGTGCGCCTGCCCGAGGACCGCACCCGGACCGCCGCCGCCTTCGGCGTGCACCCCGCGCTCCTGGACGCTGCCCTCCAGGGGCTGTTCCTGAGCGCCGATCCGGAGACCGGACCGGGCCCGGACCGGCCGTCCGCCGGACTGCCGTTCTCCTGGAGCGGGCTCAGGCTGCACGCCTCCGGAGCCACCGCGCTCCGGGTGCGGCTCGGCCTGCGGCCGGACGGATCGGTGTCGATCGACGCGACCGACCCGCACGGCCTCCCGGTGGTGTCGGTCGAGGCGCTCGCCGTCCGCCCGATCGACCTGGACGCCCTCCGCCCCGTCGGCGGCCCGGACTCGCTCTACCGGCTGCAGTGGTCGCCGGCGCCCGCCACCGCGCCCGCCGCCCCCCTCGGGGCCTGGGCCGTCCTCGGCGGCCGGGAGCTGTTCCCGGACAGCCACCCGGACCTGGCCGCGCTCGGTGCCGCACTGGACGGGGGAGCGCCGACGCCCGCCGCGGTGCTGGCCTGGTGCGACCACACCCCGGAGCTCCCGTCCTCCCCGCCCGACGCCGCCGCCGTGCACACCGCGCTGGACGACGCCCTGCGGCTCGTCCAGGACTGGCTGGCCGACGACCGCTTCGCCGACTCGCGCCTGGTGCTGGTCACCCGCGGCGCGGTCGCCACGGCGGCCGGCGAGGAGGTCACCGACCTCGCCGGCGCGGCGGTCCGCGGCCTGCTCCGCTCCGCCCAGTCCGAGCACCCGGACCGCTTCCTGCTGATCGACACCGACGACCCGGCCGCCGTGGCCGAGCTGCTGCCCGAGGCCCTGGCCGCCGCCGAACCCCAACTCGCGATCCGCGCCGGACGGCTCCTCGCCGCCCGCCTCACCAGGGCCGCCGCCCCCGCGGACCCGGACACCCCGTCCGGCATCGCGGCGGCCGGCGGAACCGTCCTCGTCACCGGGGCCGGCGGCACGCTCGGCGGCCTGGTCGCCCGGCACCTGGTGACCGCGCACGGCACCCGGAACCTGCTGCTCGTCGGCAGGCGCGGCGCGGACACCCCGGGCCTGGCCGACCTCGCCGCCGAACTGCGCGGACACGGCGCCCGGGTGGACGTGACGGCCTGCGACGTCGCCGACCGGGACGCGCTCGCCGCCCTGCTCGCCGGCATCCCCGCCGACCGTCCGCTGCGCGCGGTCGTCCACGCGGCCGGCGTCCTGGACGACGGGACGGTCGAGTCGCTGACCCCCGACCGGATGCGCCACGTGCTGCGGCCCAAGGTCGACGCGGCCCTCCACCTGCACGCCCTCACCCGTGAGCTGCCGCTGTCGGCCTTCGTGCTGTTCTCCTCCGCGTCCGCCACCGTCGGCAACGCCGGGCAGGGCAACTACGCGGCCGCCAACGCCTTCCTCGACGCGCTCGCCCAGCACCGGCGCGCCCTGGACCTGCCCGCCCAGTCGCTCGCCTGGGGCCTGTGGGCGAGCCGCAGCACCATGACCGGCACGCTCGGCGCCGCCGACCTGCGGCGGATGTCGCGGGGCGGCACCGCGGCCATCGACAGCGACGAGGGCCTGGCCCTGTTCGACGCGGCGCTCACCCTGGACGAACCGCTGCTCGTCCCGGTCAAGATCGACCTCGGCCGGCTCCGGACGGCGGCGCGGACCGGGCCCGTCCCGGCCCTGCTCTCCGCCCTGGTCCCCGCGGCCGCACGCCGCCCCGCCTCCGGGGCGGACGCCGCCGAGGCGGACACGCTGCGCCGCCGGCTGACCGACCTCGACCCGGAGGAACGCCTCGCCACCCTGCTCGACCTGGTGCGCAGCCGGGCCGCCGACATCCTCGGCCACGGCGGGGCCGAAGCCGTCGACCCGGACCAGGCGTTCAAGGACCTCGGCTTCGACTCGCTCACCTCCGTCGAGCTCCGCAACCGCCTCGGCGCCGCCACCGGCCGCCGACTGCCCGCGACCCTGGTCTTCGACCACCCCACCCCGGCCGCCGTCGCCGGCTACCTCGCCGGCCGCCTGGTCCCCGACGGCCCCGCCGCCACCCGGAAGCCCACCGCGACGGCGGAGCGCGAGAGCGCCGACCCGTCGCAGAGCGCGGCTCCCGCCGCCGACATCAACGCCATGGCCGTCGACGAACTCGTCCGGCTGGCCCTGGGCGGCGAACGTGACTGACCGACAGCCGCAGAAGGAGAAGCCCAACCCCATGCCCGCCGACACGGACCAGGTGGTCGCCGCCCTGCGCGCCTCGCTGCTGGACAACCAGCGCCTGCGGCAGGAGAATCGGCGGCTGCGCGACGACGCCGCCGAGCCCATCGCCGTGGTGGCGATGAGCTGCCGCTACCCCGGCGGCGTGCGCACCCCGGAAGACCTGTGGGACCTGCTGATCGAGGAGCGCGACGGGGTCTCCCCGTTCCCCACCGACCGCGGCTGGGACGTCGAGGGCGGCTTCGACGCCGACCCCGACACCCCCGGCACCTTCTACGTCCGTGAAGGCGGCTTCCTCCACGACGCGACCGGCTTCGACGCCGGCTTCTTCGGCATCTCCCCGCGCGAGGCCCTCGCCATGGACCCGCAGCAGCGGCTGCTGCTGGAGGCGTCCTGGGAGGCGGTGGAACGCGCGGGCATCGACCCGGCGACCCTGCGCGGCAGCCGCACCGGCGTCTACACCGGAGTGATCTACAGCGAGTACGGGTCCCGGCTCGGGCGGGTGCCCGACGAAGTGGAGGGCTTCCTCGGCACCGGCACCATCCCGAGCGTCGCCTCCGGCCGGATCGCCTACACCCTGGGCCTGGAGGGCCCGGCGGTCACCCTGGACACCGCCTGCTCGTCCTCGCTGGTCGCCGTCCACCTCGCCTGCCAGGGGCTGCGCTCCGGGGACACCACCCTCGCCCTGGCCGGCGGGGTGACCGTGATGTCCACCCCCGGGCTGTACGTCGGATTCAGCCGCCAGCGCGGCCTGGCGCCCGACGGGCGCAGCAAGTCCTTCTCGGCGGCGGCGGACGGCGCCGGGTTCGGGGAGGGCGTGGGGCTGCTGCTGCTCGAACGGCTCTCCGACGCCCGGCGCAACGGGCACCCCGTGCTGGCCGTCGTCCGCGGCTCGGCCGTCAACCAGGACGGCGCCAGCAACGGGCTGACCGCCCCGAACGGGCCCGCGCAGCAGCGCGTCATCAACGGGGCGCTCGCCCACGCCGGACTCGCCCCGTCCGAGGTGGACATGGTGGAGGCGCACGGCACCGGCACCGTCCTCGGCGACCCCATCGAGGCGCAGGCGCTGATGGCCACCTACGGCCAGGACCGGCCCGCCGGGCAGCCGCTGCGGCTGGGATCGCTGAAGTCCAACCTGTCCCACACCCAGGCCGCCGCGGGCGTCGGCGGGGTGATCAAGTCGGTGCTCGCGATCCGGCACGGCGTGATGCCGCGCACCCTGCACGTCGACCGCCCCTCGCCCCGCATCGACTGGACCGAGGGCGCCGTCTCCCTGCTCACCGAGGCCACCCCCTGGCCGGAGACGGGACGGCCGCGCCGCGCCGGGGTGTCCTCCTTCGGCGCCAGCGGGACGAACGCCCACGTCATCCTCGAACAGGCCCCCGCGGAGGACGACGGCCCGCCGGCCGCGCCCACCCCCCTGCCGGCGGTGCCCTGGATCCTGTCGGCGCGCACCCCGGACGCGCTGCGCGCCCAGGCGGCGGCGCTGCACGCGCGGGTGACGGCGCAGCCGGGCCTGAGCGTGCTGGACGTGGGCCATTCGCTGCTCGCGGGCCGCTCGCGGCTCCCGGAGCGCGCGGTGGTGGTGGGCGCGGACCGCGACGACCTGCTGGCCGGTCTCGCCGCACTGTCGCGGGGCAAGGGCTCGGCGGCCGTGCTGGTCGGCGGCGGGCCGCGCCCGGGCCGTTCGGTGCTGGTGTTCCCGGGCCAGGGCTCGCAGTGGGTCGGGATGGCCGTGGAGCTGCTGGCCGGGTCGGAGGTCTTCGCCGGGCGGATGGCGGAGTGCGAGCGGGCTCTGGCGCCGTATGTGGACTGGTCGTTGGCGCAGGCGCTGGGTTCGGAGGAGCTGTTGGCGCGGGTCGATGTGGTGCAGCCGGTGCTGTGGGCCGTGATGGTGTCGCTGGCGGAGGTGTGGCGGTCGTTCGGTGTGGTGCCGGACGCCGTGGTGGGCCACTCCCAGGGCGAGATCGCGGCCGCGTGCGTGGCGGGCGGGCTGAGCCTGGAGGACGGGGCCCGGGTGGTCGCGCTGCGCTCCCGCGCGGTCGGGGCACTGGCCGGCCGTGGCGGCATGGCCTCGGTGCCGCTGCCGGTGGAGGTGGTGCGCGAACGCATCGCCGAGGGCCGCCTCTCGGTGGCCGCCGTCAACGGCCCGTCGTCCACGGCGGTGTCGGGCGACGCGGACGCGGTCACCGCGCTGGTGGCGGAACTCCTGGAGGAAGGGGTGTGGGCGACCCGCATCGACGTCGACTACGCCTCGCACTCCGCGCACGTGGAAGACGTCCGCGAGCGCCTGCTCGCCGACCTCGACGGCATCGTGCCGCGCTCCGGCGCGGTGCCGTACTACTCCAGCGTCACCGGCGGCCTGCTGGACACCAAGGCCCTGGACGCCGAGTACTGGTACCGCAACCTCCGGCAGACCGTCGAGTTCGAGCAGGCGACCCGCGCGCTCCTCACCGCCGGGCACCGCGTCTTCATCGAGTCCGCCCCCCAGCCCGCCCTGATGTACGGCATCGAGGACACGGCCGCCGACGAGGGCGCCCCCGAGACGGTGGTGCTCGACACCCTGCGGCGCGGCGCCGGCGGGCTCCGCCGCTTCCAGCTCGCCCTCGCCGGGGCGCACGTCCGGGGCCTGCGGGTCGACTGGGAGCGGCTGTTCGCGGGCACCGGCGCCCAGCGGGTCGACCTGCCCACCTACGCCTTCCAGCGCCGCCGCTACTGGCTCGACGCCCCGCCGGCCGAGCTGGACCAGGAGGCCACCGGCCAGGCCGCCGCCGACCACCCGCTGCTCGGCGCCGCGATCGAGCTGCCCGACGACGCGGGCACCCTCTTCACCGGCCGGCTCTCCACCGCCACCCACCCCTGGCTCGTCGACCACGCCGTGGCCGGAACCGTCATCCTGCCCGGCGCGGCCCTCGTCGAACTGGCCGCGTACGCGGGCCGCCGGCACGGCTGCGCCCTCGTCGAGGAACTGACCCTCGCCGCCCCGCTGGTGCTGCCCGACGACCACGCCGTGCAGCTGCGCGTACGGGTGGGGGCGGACGACGGCACCGGCCGGCGCCCGGTGGAGTTCCACACCCGGCCCGACACCGACCCCGGCGCCGCCGACCGGCCCTGGACCCGGCACGCGACCGGCACGGTCGGCCCCCGGGACGCCTCGGCCGATCCCGACGACCCGGCCGCGGCAGCGGGCGCGTGGCCCCCGCCCGGCGCCGTCCCGCTGGACGTGGACGAGCTGTACGAGCTGCTCGAAGCCCGTGGCGTCGCCTACGGCCCGGCGTTCCGGGGCCTGCGCGCCGCCTGGCGCACCGAGGACGCGATCCACGCCGAAGCGGCCCTGCCCGACGGCCTCCTCGGCAGCGCCTTCGGCGTGCACCCGGCCCTGCTGGACGCCGCCCTCCAGACCACCGGCCTGCGCGAGGACCCCGCGACCGGCGGGCCCGCCGACGGCGTCCCGCTGCCGTTCTCCTGGCAGCGCGTCGCGATCGAAGCCTCCGACGCGCCGGTCCTGCGGGTCCGGCTGCGCCCCGACGGCCCCGACGCCGTCACCGCGCGGATCACCGACCCCGCCGGACGCACCGTGGCGACGGTCGGCTCGCTCACCCTGCGCACGGCGTCCACCGCCGCGCTGCGGGCGCCCGCCGGCTCCGTCCTGCACGTCGGCTGGACGCCGGTCACCGCCGGGCCCGGCCCCCGCCCCGTCACCCGCTGGGGCCTGCTCGGCCCGCGCGACGAGCGGCTGCTGCCGGCCGGCTTCCCCGTCGAGCCGCCCGCCGGGACGCCCGACGCGGTGCTGCTGACCTGCCCCCCGTCCGCCGACGCCGCAGGCGCGGACCCCGCGGCGGTGCACGCGACGGTGGCCGGGGTGCTGGAGCGCGTCCAGGCCCACCTGGCCGACGACAGCACCGCCCGGACACCCCTGGTGGTGCTCACCCGGGGCGCGACCGGCCCGCTCGGCGCGCAGCCGGCGGACCCCGGAGCGGCGGCCGTCTGGGGCCTGCTCAGGGCCGCCCAGCTCGAACACCCCGACCGGTTCGTGCTGCTGGACACCGACGGGCCGGACCGGGCCGCCCTCGGCGACGCGCTCGCCGACCTCCTCGCCGGCGGCGAACCGCAGGCGGCCCTGCGCGGCGGCGTCCTGCACGCCCCCCGCCTGGTACGGCCCGCGGCACCCGCCCCCGCGACCCGGTCGGCCGGCGAGTTCGGGCCGCCCGGGGGAACGGTGCTGCTCAGCGGCGGCGGCGCCCTCGCGGCCGTCCTGGCGCGCCACCTGGTCGCCGCCCACGGGGTGCGCCACCTCCTGGTGCTGAGCCGCCGCGGCGCCGACGCCCCCGGCATGCCGGAGCTGACCGCCGAACTGGCCGCGGCCGGAGCCGAGGTGACCGCGCTGCGCTGCGACGTGTCCGACCGCCGGGCCCTGGCCGCCGCCCTGGCCACCGTCCCGGAGAGCCGACCGCTGTCCGCCGTGGTGCACACCGCCGGCGTGCTCGACGACGGCCTGCTGGACGGGCTGACGGCGCAGCGCACCGCCGCCGTCCTGCGGCCGAAGTTCGACGCCGCCCACCACCTCGACCGGCTGACCCGCGGAGCGGACCTCGCCGCGTTCGTCGTCTTCTCCTCCGCCGCCGGCGTGCTGGGCAGCCCGGGCCAGGCGTCCTACGCGGCCGCCAACGCCGCCCTCGACGCCCTCGTCGCGGAACGCCGCCGGCTCGGGCTCCCCGGCCTGTCCCTGGCCTGGGGGCCCTGGGAGCGGGCGAGCGGGATGACGGCGGAACTCGACGGCCCCGACCGGCGGCGGATCGACCGGCGCGGCGCCCGCGGCCTGTCCGACGAGGAGGCCATGGCCCTGCTCGACACGGTCTGCGCCCCCGACGCCGCCCCGCCGGGCGACGGCAGCCCCGTCGTCCTGGCCCACCTCGACCTCACCGTGCGCGGCGACGGCCCGGTGCACCCGATGCTGCGCTCCCTGGTCCGGCGCGTCCCGGCCACGACGGCCGGGGCGAAGGCCGCGCCGAACGCCGCCGCGGCGCTGCGGCGCCGACTCGACGCCGCCGCCGACGCGCCGGCCCGCGAACAGGTGCTGCGCGAACTCGTCCTTGCCGAGGCCGCCGAAGTCCTCGGCCACACCGACGCCGGGGCACTGTCCGCGACGGCGCCCTTCCTCTCCGTCGGATTCGACTCGCTGACCGCCGTCGAGCTCCGCAACCGGCTGGCCGCCGCCACCGGAGTGCGGCTGCGGCCCTCCGCCGTCTTCGACAGCGCCACCCCCGCCGCGCTCGCGGCCCGCCTCGCCGCCGAGATCCCGACCGAGCACACCCCCCGGCCCGCAGCGGCGTCCGCGACCGACGCCGACGCCGCCGACACCGACCCGGCGGCCGTGCTGTTCCGCCGGGCCTGCGCACTCGGCCGGATCGACGACGGCATCGCCCTGCTCAAGCACGCCGCCGCCCTGCGCCCGGCCTTCCAGCGCGGCAGCGACCTCGCCGCCGCCGGCACCGGACCCCGGCTGCTGCGCCTGAACGAGCGCGCCGACGCCCCCGTCCTGGTCTGCTTCGGCTCCGTCGTCGCCCTCGGCGGCGCCCACCAGTACGCCCGCTTCGCCGCCCGCTTCCGCGACCGCTACGCCGTCGCCGCCCTCGACGCCCCCGGGTTCACCCCCGAGGAGGAACTGCCCGCCGACATGCCGGCCCTGCTGGACTTCCAGGCGACGACGCTGCTGCGGGAACTGCCCGGCCGGACGCTCGTGCTGGCCGGCTCCTCCTCCGGCGGCACGCTCGCCCACGGCGTGGCCGCCGAACTGGAACGGCGCGGCGCGGGCCCGGCGGCCGTGGTGCTGCTGGACACCTACCTCTCCGACAACCGGGGCATCACCCAGTTCAACGACGTCCTGCTGGGCGGCATGTTCGCCCGGGAGGACCGGGCGGCCCCGATGGACGGAACCCGGCTGACCGCGATGGGCGGCTACTTCCGGCTGCTCGACGACTGGAAGCCCCCGGCGGTCCGCGCCCCGCTGCTGCTGGTCCGCGCCTCCACGCCGCTCGGCCGCCCGTCCGCCGAAGCCGGCGACTGGCGCTCGACCTGGGACGGCGCCGACAGCGTCGTCGACGTCCCCGGAGACCACTTCTCGATCATGGAGCAGCACGTCGCGACCACCGGCGACGCCGTCGCCCACTGGCTCGACGCCACGCTCCGCACCCCCGACGCCCGGTGAAGACGAAGGAGAACCCGTTGACCACGGCCCCGCACGACGAATCCGCCCCGCGCCACGCCCTCACCGTGCTGGGAGCCGGGGTGATGGGCGTCGGCATCACCACCCTCGCCCTCGGACACGGCCTGCCGGTCCACCTGGTCGACGTCGACCGGGAACGGCTCGACCGGGCCGCGGACCTGATCGGCGACGAACTCCGGCTGGCCGAACTGATGGGCGCGCTGCCCGCCGGGACGCCCCTCGGCGCGCTGGCCACCGGCACCTCGCTCAAGGCCGCCGCCGGCGCCACCGCCGTCGTCGAGGCGGTCACCGAGAACGCCGCGACCAAGGCCGCGGTCCTCTCCGAGGTCTCCGCACTGGTCCGCCCCGGCACCCTGCTGATCACCAACACCTCCTCCATCCCCGTCGACGAACTGGCCGGGGCCCTGGAGCGGCCGGAGGAACTGGTCGGCACCCACTTCATGAACCCGCCCTACCTGATCGGCACCGCCGAGGTGGTCCGCGGCCCCCGCACCGGGGACGCCGCGATGGCCGCCGTGGCGGCCCTGCTCACCGCCCTGCGGCGGAAGGCGGTGGTCGTCCGGGACGCACCCGGGTTCGTGACCAGCCGCATCCTGCACCCGATGATCAACGACGCCGCCCGGGTCGTGCAGGAGGGCACAGCGAGCGCCGAGGACGTCGACGCCCTGATGCAGGGCTGCCTGGGACACCCCACCGGCCCGCTGCGCACCGCGGACCTGATCGGCATCGACAACCTCGTCGACTCCCTCACCGTGCTGCACGAACGCACCGGCGACGACGGCTGCCGCCCCGCCGAACTGCTGCTCCGGCTGGTCCGCGAGGGCCGGCTGGGCCGCAAGTCCGGGCGCGGCTTCTACGACTACACCTGACCACCCCGACCGATCACCCCGACGAGGAGAAGACCATGAGCACAGCGAACACCCCCGACACCCACGCCCTGGAGAAGGAACTGCTGGAGTTCCTGGAAGGACGCACCGGAACCGCCTGGGACGCCGACACCGACCTGTTCGAGGCCGGCGGGCTGTCGTCCCTCTTCGCCATGCAGGTGGTGGTGCACCTGGAGAAGACCTACGCCGTCGCCGTCCGCGGCGCGGACCTGCGGCTGGACAACTTCCGCACCGTGCGGAAGATGGCCGAGCTGGTGGCCCGGCTCCAGGCGCCCGCCGGGGGCGGGCGTGGGTGAGGACCTGAGCGGCGCGACGACCGCCGTCACCCTGCGGGTCGGCGACCGGGCGCAGGAGTGGGACCGCACCGGCCTGATACCGACGGAGCTGCTCCGCGAGCTGGGCGCCGAGGGCCGGCTGTGCGCCGAAGTCCCGCGGCAGTACGGCGGCTGGGGGCTCGGCAGCACGGACAGCGGCGCGTACACCGCCCACGTGGGCGGCCTGTGCAGCTCGCTGCGCAGCGTGATGACCTCCCAGGGCATGGCGGCGTGGACCATCCAGCGCCTGGGCACCGCCGAGCAGGCGGCCGCCCACCTGCCCCGGCTGACCGGCGGCGAGCTGGCGGCGGTCGGCTTCAGCGAGCCCGGCGCCGGCAGCGACCTCTCGGCGATGGCGACGACCGTCCGCCGCGAGGGCGACACGGTCGTCCTCGACGGGCACAAGAAGTGGGTGACCGCCGCCCACTACGCCGACCTGCTGGTCCTCGTCGGCCGCCAGGACGACGGCGCGGTGGCCGTCGTGGTGCCCGCCGACGCGCCCGGCGTCCGGATCGAGCGGATCGCCGACCCGCTCGGCTGCCGCGCGGCCGGCCACGCCGACGTCCACCTCGACGGGGTGCGGCTGCCCGCCGACAGCGTCCTGGGCGGTCACCCGCTGCCGCCCACCCTGCTGGTGACGACCGCGCTGGCCTACGGGCGGATGTCCGTCGCCTGGGGGTGCGTGGGCATCCTGCGGGCCTGCCTGGCCGCGGCCACCTCGCACGCCGCCGGACGGGAGCAGTTCGGCAGGCCGCTCGCGGAGCACCAGCTCGTCGCCGGGCACCTCGCCGACCTGTACACGGCCGAGCAGGTGGCCACCCGGGTCTGCGAGCACGCCAGCCGCTGCTGGGACGAAGGCTCGCCGGACCAGGTGGTGGCGACCGTGCTGGCCAAGCACGTCAGCGCCACCCAGGCCGCCCGGGGCGCGGCGACGGCCGTCCAGGTGCTGGCCTCGGCCGGCTCCCGGGACGGGCACACGGTGGCCCGGGCGTACCGGGACGCCAAGCTGATGGAGATCATCGAGGGCAGCAACGAGCTGTGCCGGCTGATGCTGGCGCAGCACGCCCTCGCCGCCCCGGGGGTGTCGTGAACGGGCCCGCGGCCGAGAAGAAGGGGAGGGACGACATGGCGGCGACCGTCAAGTGCCTGGTCTGGGACCTGGACGACACCCTCTGGCAGGGCACCCTGCTGGAGGACGGCGAGGTGCACCTGCCGGAGGAGGTGCGCAAGGTGGTGATCGAGCTCGACTCCCGCGGCATCCTGCAGTCCGTCGCCAGCCGCAACGACCACGAGCACGCCTGGGCCCGGCTGGAGGCGTTCGGCCTGGCCGAGTACTTCGTCCTGCCGGAGATCGGCTGGGGCGCCAAGTCCGAGTCGGTGCGCCGGATCGCCGACCGGCTGAACTTCGCGCTCGGCACCATCGCCTTCGTCGACGACCGGCCCGCCGAACGCGCCGAGGTGGCCTTCCACCTGCCCGAGGTGCGGTGCTACCCGGCCGAGCAGGTCCTCGACCTGCCCGAGCTCGCCGAGTTCACCCCCGCGACCAGCACCGTCGACTCCCGGCGGCGGCGCCAGATGTACCAGGCGGGCTTCCGCCGCGACGCCGAGCGGGCGGCCGCCCCCGGCAGCGACGAGGAGTTCCTGCGCTCCCTGGACCTGCGGATGCGGATCGGCCGGGCCACCGGCGAGGAGCTGTCCCGGGTCGAGGAACTCACCCTGCGCACCAGCCAGATGAACGCGACCGGGGTGCACTACCCGGACGCGGTGCTGCGCGGCCTGATCAGCGACCCCGGGCACGAGGTCCTGGTGGTCACCCTCACCGACCGGTTCGGCCCGCACGGCGCCGTCGGCGTCCTGCTGCTGGAGCGGCACCCCGGCATGTGGCACCTCAAGCTGCTCGCCACCTCCTGCCGGGTCGTCGCCTACGGCGCCGGCGCGACCCTGCTGAACTGGCTGGCCGACGCCGCTGCCCGCTCCGGGGCCCACCTGGTCGCGGACTTCCGGGCGACCGAACGCAACCGGATGATGGAGATCGCCTACCGGTTCGCGGGCTTCGAGGACCTGGACGAAGCGCCGTGCCCGTGCGCGGACGTCCTCGCACCGGCCGCGCAGGACGGCGGACTCCAGCGCCTGCACCTGGCCCCCGGCCCGCGCACGGTGTCCACCGTCGTCAGCGTGGAGGCGCCCGACCTGAGCACGCCGGAAGGGGGACCGGAAACGCCGTGACCGGCGCGGGGCCCGGCGTTCCCGGGCCCCGGCCGGCCGTCGTCAGCGCTTGCGGACGAGCGTGATCCCGTCCGCCATCACCAGCAGCGACAGCTCCACCCGGGCATCCTCGTGCAGCACCCGGTTCAGCGCCCGGACCCCGACGGTGTCCGGGTCCACGGCGGCCGGATCGGCGACCCGGCCGAAGAACAGGGTGTTGTCGACCACGATCAGGCCGCCGGGGCGCAGCAGCGCCAGCGAACTCTCGTAGTAGCGCACGTAGTTGGCCTTGTCCGCGTCGATGAACACCAAGTCGAAGCTCTCCGGCCCGCGCTCCGCCAGCAGCGCGTCCAGGGTCGCGGCGGCGTCGCCGATCCGCAGGTCGACCCGCGAGTCGACCCCGTCCCGCTTCCAGAACTCGGCGCCGATGGCCGCCCACCGCTCCTCGATGTCGCAGGACACCAGCACCCCGTCGGCCGGGAGGGCGCGGGCCATGCACAGGGTGCTGTAACCGGTGAAGGTGCCGATCTCCAGCACCGTCCGGGCCCCCGTCAACCCGACCAGCAGGGCCAGCAGTTGGCCCTCCTCCGCCATCACCTGCATGGCGGTCCCGCCCGGCAGGCCCGCGGTGGTCTCGCGCAGCTCCTTGAGCAGGTCGTCGTCGCGGAGCGAGACGTCCCGGACGTAGGCGAGCAGGTCACGGGTGGCTGTCGTCTGGTCGGCCATGGCGAAGGGTCCTCTCGGAGGGGAACGGATCGAAAAATGATCGGGCGAAGGGCGAAGGGCGAAGGGCGAGCGGGTGGCCGGGCGGTCAGCCGGCGCGCATGTACGGGTGCTCGTGCTGTCGGCCGGCGGCCGTCTGCGCCCGCTCGTGGGCGTACGCCCGCAGCAGTGCGTCCAGCCGGTAGCGGCCCCCCGCCGGCGCGCCCAGCAGGTTCGCCTCGACCAGGGCGTCCAGGGCCTCCTCGGCCTGCTCCTCGGAGCAGCCGAACATCACCGCGACCCGGCCGGCGGAGACCGAACTCGCTCCGGCGGCCCCCAGCGCGGTGAACACCTCGGCCGGGTCGACCCCGGCCGGAGCGCTCCGCCGGAGCCCGGCGTGGTCGGCGTCGAGGCAGGGCCGGACACCGAGGTCGCCCGCGTGCAGCTCGTCCAACACGCGCGGGGCCTCGGTGAGCCGCCGGGCCAGGTACCCGATGCTCCAGTGCGGGCGCTCCAGCAGCCTGGTCCCCGCGACCCGGATCGCCAGCGGCAGGCCCGCACAGACCGTCAGCACCGCACGGGCCGCCTGCGGTTCGGCGCCGACCCGGGCCGGGCCGACGATGCTGCCCAGCAGCTCCAGCGACCCGGCCTCGTCGAGCGGGCCGAGCTGCACGGTGTGCGCCCCGTCCAGGTCCGCCAGCCGCCGCCGGCTGGTCACCAGCAGCCGGCTGCCGCCGCTGCCCGGAATCAGCGGCCGCACCTGCGCGGTGGAGGAGGCGTTGTCGAGCACCACCAGCAGGCGGCGGCCCGCGGTGAGCGAGCGGTACAGGCTCTCCCGCTCCGACGCCTCCTCGGGTATCTCGTCCCGGGGCACCCCGAGGTCGGCCAGGAACCGCGGCAGGACCGCCCGGGCGGTCAGCGGCCGCGCGGCGCCGCCGAGATCCGCGTAGAGCTGGCCGTGCACCGAGGAGCCGCGCACGGTGTGCGCCACGTGCAGGGCCAGCGCGCTCTTGCCGACACCGCCCCGGCCGGTCACCACCGCCGTCGCCACCACGCCCGCGGGCATCGAACAGGTCGTCAGGAACCGCTGCAGCCCGGCCAGCGCGCCGGAGCGCGCCGACAGCGGCAGCGGCACCGAGGGGAGCTGCGCCGGACTCGGCCGGCCGGGCCTGTCCCGGGCGGACCGCTCCCGGGCGACGGCCGGCGCCGGCCCGGGGGCCGCCGCCCGGGC
>NZ_JBSGDD010000024.1:0-81832 GCF_053602195.1 Kitasatospora sp. NPDC004531
CCACCACACCCCCAACGGTCCGGATCAACGGGCAACACCGCACATCCAACCGCGCGCAGCACCAACCCGGCGAACCATCCCGGTCAAAGCACTAGAAGTGGTCGCTGTCGTCCCAGCCGTACCAGCCGTCGCCCAGCGAGTGGTAGTACCGGGCGGCGGGCGGGGTGGTGCCGGGCGGGAAGTACACGTAGCCGTGGTCACCGAACAGGCCGCCGCCGCCGATGGCGAACTTCACACCGCCGTCGGCGAGTTCGGTCTCGGTGAGCAGGTAGCCCGCGACCCAGTCCGGGTCGGCCGTGCCGGTGGCCAGGGCGTGTTCGGCCCAGTCGGTCAGGGCCGGGCGGGCCAGCGCGAAACGGGCCTCGGCGGGGTCGGTCCGGGTGGCCGTCAGCACGGTGACGGCGACCAGCAGCGGGGCGACCGCCCAGCGCCAACGGCCGGCGGGGTTGGCGCCGTTCCGGGCGACCGGCCACTGGTGCCACAGCAGCCAGGCGAACGGCAGGCCGACCAGCGTGAATCCGCCGACACCGAGGAGGGCGTAGTCCTCGCCGGGGACGCTGAGACCCAGCACGACGGCGGCGCAGCCCAGTGCGAGGCCGAGCAGTGCGCTGGTGCCGGGGCGGTGCGGCCAGGTGAACGGCTTGGTGATCGTCGCGCCGACCACCAGCGCACCGACCAGCAGGAACGGGAGCGCCACCGGCAGGAGCACGACCGCCATCGGCGGGACCATGACGATCACCGACCCGATCATGCCGCCGATGGCACCGGCCACGGCCACCCCGCTGTGCAGCGCGCTGTCGGGCCTCATCGCCAGGACGGCCATCAGGGCGGCCAGCAGCAGTGGGCCCCGGTAGCCGGGCAAGGTGAGGCGGCGCAGCGCCACGGTGCGGTCGGTGATCATGGCGGCATGTCTACCGCAGATCCGTGCCGCCCCTCAACTCCCCTGGCGGGGGCGGGAGTCAGCCGTGGTTCACCGCGTAGAACGCGATCGCGGCGGCGGCGCCCACGTTGAGCGAGTCGATGCCGTGGGCCATCGGGATGCGCACCCGCTGGTCGGCGGCAGCGAGTGCCTTCGGGGTCAGTCCGTCGCCCTCGGCGCCCAGCATCAGGGCCGCCCTGGGCAGCAGGTGGGACTTGGCGACGGTGAAGTCCTCGGCGCCGGACGGGGTGAGGGCGAGGAGTTCGAAGCCGGCCGCGCGGACGGCGGCGAGCGAGTCCGGCCACGGGTCGAGGCGGGCGTACGGGACGGAGAACACGGCGCCCATGGACGTCTTCACGGCGCGGCGGTAGAGCGGGTCGGCGCAGTCCGGGGAGAGCAGCACGGCGTCCATGCCGAGCGCGGCCGCCGAGCGGAAGATCGCGCCGAGGTTGGTGTGGTCGACCAGGCCCTCCAGCACGGCGACGCGGCGGGCGCCGTCGAGGACGTCGGCGGCGGTCGGGAGGGGCTTGCGCTCCATCGAGGCGAGGGCGCCGCGGTGGACGTGGTAGCCGGTGACGCGCTCGGCGAGGGCGGGCTCGACGAGGTGGACGGGGGCGTCGGTGTCGGCGATCACGTCGGACATCACGCCGAGCCACTTGGCGGTGAGCAGCATCGAGCGCATGCGGAAGCCTGCGGCGAGGGCTCGGCGGATGACCTTCTCGCCCTCCGCGATGAACAGGCCCTCGGCCGGTTCGCGCCGACGGCGGAGTTCGACGTCGGTGAGGTCGGTGTAGTCGCTCAGGCGGGGGTCGGTGGCGTCGGTGACGGGGGTGGGGGCGGACATTTGACGATTTTCGCACGTGGGAGGAGTCGTGGGGGCGGGCCTCCCGGCGGAGGCCCGAAACCGGCGTTCAGCCGAGGATGTTGACCACGTCGCCGATGACGATGACCGCCGGGGGCTTGATGCCTTCGGTGCGGACGGTTTCGCCGATGGTGGCGAGGGTGGCGTCGATGCGGCGCTGGGCGGAGGTGGTGCCCTCCTGGACGACGGCCACGGGGGTGTCGGCGGGGCGGCCGTGCTTGAGCAGTTCGGCGGCGATGGCGGCGATCTTGTCGACGGCCATCAGCAGGACCAGGGTGCCGGTCATGCCGGCGACGGCCTGCCAGTTGGTGAGGGAGCGGTCGCCGGGGCCGACGTGGCCGGAGATGACGGTGAACTCGTGGGTGAGGCCGCGGTGCGTGACGGGGATGCCGGCGGCGGCGGGGACGCTGATCGAGGAGGAGATGCCGGGGACGACGGTGACGGGGACGCCGGCCTCCAGGCAGGCGAGCAGTTCCTCGCCGCCGCGGCCGAAGACGTAGGGGTCGCCGCCCTTGAGGCGGACGACGAACTTGCCGGCCTTGGCGTGGTCGATCAGGGTCTGGTTGATCGCCTCCTGGGCCATGTAGCGGCCGTAGGGGATCTTCGAGGCGTCGATCACCTCGACGTGCGGCGGGAGTTCGGCGAGCAGCTCGCGCGGAGCGAGCCGGTCGGCGACGACCACGTCGGCGTCGGCGAGCAGGCGGCGGCCGCGGACGGTGATCAGGTCGGGGTCGCCGGGCCCGCCGCCGACCAGGGCGACGCCCGCGCCGCGGGCGCGGTACTGGCGGGCGGCGAGGGAGCCGTCGCGCAGGCCCGCGACGATGGAGTCGCGCAGGGCGGCGGAGTGCCGGGGGTCGCCGGTGAGGACGGCGACGGTCGCGCCGGCGTCGTGGCCGGAGGCGGGCGTCCAGGCGGTCGCGGCGGAGGCGTCGTCGCTGCGCGAGCAGAACACCCGGCGGCGTTCGGCCTCGGCGGAGACGGCGGTGTTGACGTCGGGGTCGTCGGTGGCCACCAGGACGTACCAGGTGTCGGCCAAGTCGCCGTCCTCGTACGGGCGTTGGTGCCAGGTGAGTTCGCCGGCGTCGGCCATCGCGGAGACGGCGGGGGTGGTGGCCGGGGATATCAGGTGCAGGTCGGCGCCGGCGGCGATCAGCGCGGGCAGGCGGCGCTGGGCGACCTGGCCGCCGCCGATCACGACGACGCGGCGGCCGGCCAGCAGCAGCCCGACGGGGTACGGGGTGAGGCCCTGGGTGGACGGGTGCGGGTGCGGCGCGGTCATCGGCGGGAGCTCCTGGGTTGGGCAGCGGTGCGGGAGCCCCGTACCGGGCGCGCCCTCTGGCCGGGTACGGGCCGGCGGTGGCCGCCACCGCTCGGTGGAGCGGGGGCGGCCGGTGCCGGAGGGTGGGTCAGGCCTTCTCGGTGACTCCGGCGGAGTCGAAGGTGGCTACATCGTGCATCGCCCGGGCGGCGCTCTGCACCAGCGGCAGGGCGAGCAGGGCGCCGGTGCCCTCGCCGAGGCGAAGGTCCAGGTCGATCAGCGGGCGCAGGCCGAGGCGGGCGAGCGCGGTCTGGTGGCCGGGCTCGGCGGAGCGGTGGCCGGCGATGCAGGCGGCCAGCACCTCCGGCGCGATGGCCTTGGCGACCAGCGCGGCCGAACCGGCGATCACGCCGTCCAGGATCACCGGGACGCGGAGCGAGGCCGCGCCGAGCAGGAAGCCCGCGATGGCCGCGTGCTCCAGGCCGCCGACGGCCGCGAGCACGCCGATCGGGTCGGCCGGGTCCGGCTTGTGCAGCTCCAGCGCCTGGCGGATCACCTCGACCTTGCGGGTGTGGGTGGCGTCGTCGATGCCGGTGCCGCGGCCGGTCACCTCGGCCGGGTCGGTCTCGGTGAACACCGAGATCAGCGCGGCGGAGGCGGTGGTGTTGGCGATGCCCATGTCGCCCGTGATCAGGATCTTGTTGCCGGCCGCGACCAGGTCGCGGGCGGTCTCGATGCCGACCTCGATGGCGCGCACCGCCTCGTCCCGGCTCATCGCCGGTCCCTGCGTCATGTCGTCGGTGCCCGGCTTGACCTTGCGCGGCAGCAGGCCGGTGGTGCGGCCCTGCTGGATGGCGTCCGGGAGTTCCGAGGCGACGCCGACGTCGACCACGCAGACCTCGGTGCCGACCTGCGCGGCGAAGGCGTTGACGACCGCTCCCCCGGCCAGGAAGTTCCCGACCATCTGCGCGGTGACCTCCTGCGGCCACGGCGTCACGCCCTGGGCGTGCACCCCGTGGTCGCCGGCGAAGATCGCCACGCAGCCCGGCTCCGGGATCGGCGGCGGGCAGGTGCGGGCCAGGCCGGACAGCTGCGCCGCGATGATCTCCAGCACGCCGAGCGACCCGGCGGGCTTGGTCATCCGCTTCTGCCGGTCCCAGGCCTCGCCGAGCGCCTTGGCGTCCAGCGGTCGGATGCCCCGCAGCGTGTCGGACAGCAGGTCGTGCGGCTCCTCGCCGGGCAGCGCGCGGTTGCCGTACTGCTCCTCGTGCACCACCCAGGACAGCGGGCGCTTCTTCGCCCAGCCCTGCTGCGCCAGCTCCGGCTCGTCCGGGAACGCGTCCACGAAGCCGACGCACAGGTAGGCGACGACCTCCAGGTGGTCGGGCAGGCCGAGCTCGCGGACCAGCTCCTCCTCGTCGAAGAAGCTCACCCAGCCGACGCCCAGCCCCTCGGCGCGGGCCGCCAGCCACAGGTTCTCCACCGCCAGGGCCGCCGAGTACGGGGCCATCTGCGGCTGGGTGTGCCGGCCCAGGGTGTGCCGGCCGCCGCGGGTGCGGTCGGCGGTCACCACGATGTTGACCGGGGTTTCGAGGATCGCCTCGATCTTGATTTCCTTGAACTGCTTCGCCCGGCCCTTGGGCAGCGAGTCCGCGTACGCCTCGCGCTGGCGCTCCGCCAACTCGTGCATCTTGCGGCGGGTCTTCGCGGACCGGATCACCACGAAGTCCCACGGCTGCGAGTAGCCGACGCTGGGCGCGGTGTGCGCCGCCTCCAGCACCCGGATCAGCACCTCGTGCGGGATCGGGTCCGGGCGGAAGCCGTTGCGGACGTCGCGGCGCTCGCGGATCACCTGGTGCACGGCCTCGCGGCCCGCGTCGTCGAAGCCGGGGGCGGCCGGGCCGCGGTCCTCTTCGGCGACGGTCGGTTCGGGGGTCGCCTCGGTGGGCTCGGCCGCTTCGGCGGCGGGCTGCTCGGCGGCGGGCTGCTCGGCGGCGGGTTCCGCGGTCTCGGGGGCGGCCTCGGCCTCGGGGGTCTCCGGGGTCTCGGCGGGCTGCTCCGGCGCGGGGGCCTCGGCGGCGGGCTCCGGGGCGGTCTCCGGCTCGACGGCGGCGGGCTGCTCGGCGGCGGGTTCGGCCTCGGGGGCTGCCTCGGGCCCGGCGGCGGGCTCCGGGGTTTCGACCGCCTCGGCGGGGGTCGGCTCGGCGGCCGGTTCCGGGGTCTCGGCGACGGGGGCGGCCGGGGTCTCGGCCGGGGCCTCCTGGACGGGCTCGGCGGTCTCCGCCTCCTGGGCGGGCGCGGCCGCGTCGGTCGCGTCGGTCGCGTCGGCGGGAGCGGTGGGTTCGGCGGTGGGCTCCGGGGCGGCTGTCGGCACGGTGGGCGGCAGCACCGGGAGACCGGCGGGCTCGGCGAGGAACGCGGAGATGCGGCGGTGCGCACCCCGGCCGGCGGGCTTGGCGGCCTCGTCGGCGGCCGGCTCGGGCTCGGCGACGGCCTCGGCGGCCGGCTCGACAGCGGCCTCGGCGACGGGCGCGGCAGGCGCGGTGGGCTCGACGACGGGCTCGGCCTCGGCGGGCTGTTCCGGGGTCTGCTCGGCGGCCGGGGCCTCCGGCTGCTCGGCCGGCGCGGCGTCCGCGGTGGGGGCCTCGGGCTGCGGCTCCGACGGTGCGTCGACCGCCTCGGCGGCGGGTTCGGTGGGCGCGGCCGCGACCGGCTCGGCCTCGACGGCGGCCTCGGGCTCGGTGGCGGGCTCGGGCTCGGCAGCGACCTCGGCGGGCGTCTCCGCCGCCGGGGCGTCCGCAACCGGGGCCTCGGCGGCCGGTGCCTCCGCCACGGGCTCGGCGGCGACCGGCTCGGCGGCGACGGCGGGCGTCTCCACGGCCGCGGCCTCGGCGGCGGGCGCGGAAACGTTGGCGGGTGCGGCGGTCTCGACCGGCTCCACGAAGACCGGCGTCAGGCTCGCGGCGGGCGCGGGCACGACGACGGCCTCGGGCTGGGGCGGGACCTCGACGGCGACGGGCGCCACCGCGATCGGCTCCGCGGCGGGCACCGGCTCGACGGCGGCGGGCGCCTCCTCGACCGGAGCGACCGGGGCGGCCGGAGCAGCCTCGGCAACCGGAGCAGCCTCGGCGACCGGCGCGGCCTGCTCGGCGGGCGCGGCCGCGGCCGCCTCCGCGACGACGGCGGCAGCGGCGGCCTCCACCACGTGCGGCTGCACGGGCGCGGGCACCGTCACGGCCTGCACGGGGATCGGGGCGGGCCCGGCCTGGGCGGGGACCGGCACCGGCTGGGTCTGGGTGGCCTGCGGCTGCTGCACCGTTTCGGCGGCGACCGCCGGCACCCCGAACGCGGGCGTGCCGCCGGGGGTCGACGGGCCCCGGTCCGCCAGCGAGCGGACCGGAACGTGGCCGGTCATCAGCGACGGGTCCGGGATCGGCGGCCCGGCGTGCAGCGGGCGGCGCTGCTGCGGAGCGGTCGGCTGCGCGGCCGCGGCAGGCTGCGGCGCGGCGGCGGCCTCAGCGGCCTGCTCCGCCGCGTCGGCGGTGAGCACCGGCGGGGCGAGCGGCGGCCAGGACGGCGCGACGGGGGTGCCCGGCGGCTCCTCGGCGGCCTGCCCCGTCGCGTCGGCGGCCTCGACGGTGCCGTGCACGGCGTCGCCCCAGGCGGTCTGCGGGGCGGGCATCAGCAGCTCGTCGTCGTCCTCGTCGCCGTCGGGCTGGTCGAGGAAGGTGTACGCGGGCCGCTGTTCGCCGTGCCATCCGGGGGTGGCGGGCGGAAGGGGCGCGCCGAGGTGGTGCTCCGGGACGGGTCCGCCGGGCCCGGTTTCGGGCGCGAGGGGACCGGCGTGGGGGGCGTGGCCGCCGTCGGTCATGTCAATGCTCCTTCCAGGCCGCTTGCGCGTCCTCGGCGGGTGTCCCGGAGGGTCCCGCCCACTTCGCCGGGGCGGAGCCGCACCGACCCGTCCCTTACTTCATCGGTCGTCACCCGCAGGGGTGGCGTGCCATCAGAAACAACGACAGCCCCGGGCAACCGGCACGACGGCACGGCCGCTTTCGGACCCTCGCGGCATTCTTCCGGGCTGGTGCGCACCGCGTCGAATGCCCGCGAAGTGGGCCGTTCGGGTTGCAGCGCGTCAAATCGGTGGCAAACGTGCCGAATCGGACACATTGCTGCCTTGACGGGATGCCCCCGGGGAAAACCCTACCGGGCACGGCCGAACCGTTCTCGAAACCCTGTCCGGATGCGACGGGGATCACCGTACCGTCGGGGTCTGACGGTCAGTCGTGTGCGGTGCGGGTGCGGCCGGGCGCGGAGGGGTGGTGCTCAGTCCTGGGGTTCGGCCCAGATCAGCAGGGTGTAGTCGCCCCTGCCGAAGGACGGTCCGCCGCCGCCCGCCGGTTCGGCGCGCAGCGGGGCGGACTGCAGCAGCAGGCCGTCGGTGCGGTAGCCGGCGGCGTCGAGGATCTGCCGGGTCTCGGCGGCTTCGGCGAGGCTGCGGGCGACGGCGACGACACGTTCGGGTCTGCGGGCGACGACGGCGCGGACCATGGCGGGGCCGCCGTGTTCGACGGCGACGGCGTCGGGTTCGGGGAGGGCGCCGAGGACGTCCTCCCCGGTGCCGGTGGCGGTCTCGATCTCGACGCCGGCCTTGCGGGCGTTGGCGGTGATCCGGGCCGCGTCGGCGGGTTCGGCCTCGACGGCGACCACGGCGGCGCCGAACCGGGCGGCTTCGACGGCGAGCGCGCCGTCGCCGGCGCCGACGGTCCACAGCAGGTCGCCGGGGGTGGGCGCGAGGCGGGCGAGTGCCAGCGCGCGGACGTGCGGGGGTAGTGCGCGGGGGCGCCTGGTGTCGGCGTCCGCTCCGGCGTACGCCCGGTTGGGGAGCGCCCAGCCGCGGTGCGGCCCGGGGTGGTCGAGGGGTTTGCCGGCCAGCCAGCCGGCGGCGGCCTCGGTGGGCGGGACGTTGCCGATGACCAGGACCACGGAGGGGTCGCGCCAGTCGTGGTCGGGGACGCGTTCGGAGGTGAGGACGGTGACGTCCTCCTCGGGGGTGCCGAGGGCTTCGCAGACCACGAAGGTGCGGGGCACGCCGCGCAGCATCAGGGCGAGTTCGCTGGGGCCGGCGCCGGCGGTGGTGAGGACGGCGACCTTGGGGTGGGCGCGGCAGATGTTGGCGGCGCGGCGCAGCCGTCCGCCGTGCGCGGAGACCACCTGGGCGTCCTCCCAGGGCATGCCGGCCCGGGCGAAGGCGGCGGCGACCGAGGAGACGGCGGGCAGCACTTCGAGTTCGAGGCCGTACTCGGGGCGGCGCAGGGTGCGCACGACGCCGAAGAAGCCGGGGTCGCCCTCGGCGACGACGACGGCGGTGCCGCGGTGGTCGGCGAGGCGGCGGGCGGCGGCCCGCAGGTCGGCGAGGCCGATGCGTTCGGCGCGTTCGGGTACGGGGAGTGCGGCGAGCTGGTAACCCGCTCCGGCGACCAGGGTGGCTGCGGCGAGTGCGCCGGCGGCTGCCTGGGTCAGTGGTGTGCCGTCCCACCCGATGACCGTGATCCGGTCAGCCATCTGCGGCTGTTCTCCCTACGCCGTGTTCCGCCCCTGGTGGGAGCTGCCGATCGCGTGGGTCGGCGTTCCCTGGGCAGAGGCTACCGTCTGGCGGGGGTGGTGCGGAGCAGTGGCACGCGCCCGGGGCGCGTGCGGGGCGCGGGGCGGGGTGCCGGGGGGCGCGCGGTTCAGTGGCGCAGCGCGTGGTGCCGGTCGGCGGGGTGGGCGGGTTCGGGCGGGTCGAGGTCCTCGGGGAGCAGGCTCCACACGATCAGGTCGGTGTGCTCCTCGGGCCCGGGGCCCCATTCCCCGCCGCGGACTATCGCGGCGTTGCGCAGGACGCCTTCGCTGATCGCGCCGGTCTTCTGGGCGACCTGCTGGGCGGCGGTGTTGCCGGCGGCGGTGCGCAGTTCGAGGCGTTGGAAGCCGCGGTCCTCGAACAGCCACTGGGCGGTGCCGAGGACGGCTTCGGGGGCGTAGCCCTCGCCGCGGGCCCAGGGGGCGGTGACGTAGCGGACCTCGGTGGCGCGCAGGTGCCAGTCGGTGCGGTCGAGTTCGAGGAGTCCGACCAGGCGCTGGGTGAGGTGTTCGGTGACGGCGAAAACGATTCCGCGCCCCTGGGTGCGGCGTTCCGGGGCCTGGCGGCCGATCAGGTCGCGGGCGTCGGCGGGGGTGTAGGGGCGGGGGTGCTGGGTCCAGGTCTGGACGAGTTCGTCGGAGAGCATGGCGGTCAGGCCGGGGGCGTCCCGCTCCTCAAGGGCGCGCAGCAGCAGCCGGTCGGTGCTGATGGCCGTCTCGGGGAAGTTCGCAACCATGCCGTCTCTCCTCGCCGGGTCGTGGACACACCGTACGCCCCGCCCTTGCCGGGCGTGTCAGCGTACCTGTTCCGCACCTCACGGCTCGTCAGCACGGTGCCCCCGGCGGGGAGGCCGGGGGCACCGTGAGGGCTGGGCGGGGATCAGAACGCGGGGATGACGGCGCCCTGGAAGTTGTCGCCGATGTACTTCTTCACCGCGTCGGAGTGCAGCAGCTCGACGAGCTTCTTGACCCGCGGGTCGCTCTCGTGGCCCTTCTTGACGGCCAGGATGTTGGCGTACGGGTTGCCCTGGGCCTTCTCCAGCACCAGCGCGTCGGTGGCCGGCTTGAGGTTGGCGCCGAGCGCGTAGTTGCCGTTGATGACGGAGGCGTCGACGTCGTCGAGCGAGCGCGGCAGCTGGGCGGCCTCCAGCTCCTTGAACTTCAGGTGCTTGGGGTTGGAGGCGATGTCGTCGGCGGTGGCGGTGGTCCCGGCGCCGTCCTTCAGCGTGATGATGTTGTTGTCGGCCAGCAGCTTGAGGGCGCGGCCCTCGTTGGTGGCGTCGCTGGGGACGGAGATCTGGGCGCCGTCCTTGAGGTCGGCGAGGTTCTTGACCTTCTTGGAGTAGACGCCGAGGGGCTCCAGGTGGACGGTGCCGACGGAGACCAGGTCGGTGCCGTTCTTCTTGTTGAAGTCGTCCAGGTAGGGCTGGTGCTGGAAGAAGTTCGCGTCCGCGGATCCGTCCTGGACCGTGGTGTTGGGGGTCACGTAGTCGCTGACCTCCTTGACGTCCAGCTTGAGGCCGGCCTGGGACGCCAGGTTGTCCTGCACGAACTTGAGGATCTGCGCGTGCGGGGTGGAGCTGGCGGCGATCACCAGGGGCTTGTTCGGGTCGGCCGAGGCGCCGGAGTCGGAGCTGCCGCCGCTGGAGGAGCAGGCGGTGAGGCCGATGACGAGGCCGGCGGCGGTGGTGGCCAGGACGGTGGTCTTCAGAACGTTACGCACGAAAAGTGCCTTTCTGCGGATTTTTGCGAACAGCCCTGTCGGGCGGGGCCGCTCCGGTGGGGAGCGGTGGTTCAGTGCGAGGACGCGAGGTCCTCGTCGGTCTCCTCGGCGCGCGGCTTCGCGTTCGCGGAGCGGAAGAAGCTCAGCGGGCTGCGGTAGTTGCCGCGGTGGGAGAGTCGGCGGGCGATCAGGTCGCCGAGCAGTTGCAGCGCGGTGACGATCAGCACGATCTCGGCGACGATGACCCACATGAAGGCGGTCTCGAAGCGCTGGTAGCCGTAGCGGATGGCGAGGTCGCCGAGTCCGCCGCCGCCGACCACGCCGGCCATGGCGGAGTAGCCGATGAGCGCGATCAGCGTGGTGGTGAAGGCGGAGACGAGCGAGGGCAGGCTCTCCGGCAGCAGGGTCTTGCGGACGATGGTGCCGGTGCCGGCGCCCATCGCCTTGAGCGCCTCGACCAGTCCGCCGTCCACCTCGCGCACCGAGGTCTCCACCAGGCGGGCGAAGAACGGGATGGCGCCGATGGCGAGCGGGACGGTGGCGGCCTGCCAGCCGAGCGAGGTGCCGCCGGCGACCACCTTGGTGAACGGGATGACCGCGACGATCAGGATCACGAACGGGATGGACCGCCCGATGTTGACGACCGTGCCGAGCACCCGGCTGACGGCCAGGTTCTGCAGCAGGCCGCCCTTGTCGGTGAGCACCAGCAGCAGCCCGATCGGCAGGCCGACCACCAGGGTGGCGAGGCCGGCCAGGCCGACCATGCTCAGGGTCTCCCAGGTGGCGGGCCACATCAGTTCCTGCATCCGCTGCCAGGTCATGCCGCCGCTCCGTTCGACAGGTCGAGGACGTCCACCTGGAGTCCCTGTTGGCGCAGGTAGCCGATCGGCACCACGTTGTCGGTGTGGCTGCCGGGCAGGGCGACCCGCATCCGGCCGACCAGGCGGCCGGCGATGGTCTCCACGGCGGCGCCGAGGATGTTGATGTCGATCTGGTAGGTGCGGGCCAGCTGGGAGACGAACGGCTGGGCGGGCGCGTCGCCCTGGAAGGTGATCTCCAGGACGGTGCGGTCGGCCCGGTCGGCGCCGAAGTCGCCCAGCGGGAAGAGGTCGCGGGCGATCCGCGAGTGGCCGTCGGCGAGCAGGTCGGTGAGCTGTCCGCTCTCGACGACCCTGCCGCCGCGCATCAGCGCCGCCGAGTCGCAGACCGACTTGATGACGTCCATCTCGTGGGTGATCAGCAGCACGGTGAGGCCGAGCTGCTGGTTGAGGTCGCGCAGCAGCTTGAGGATGGAGCGGGTGGTCTCCGGGTCGAGGGCGCTGGTGGCCTCGTCGGAGAGCAGCACCTTGGGGTCGCCGGCCAGCGCGCGGGCGATGCCGACGCGCTGCTTCTGGCCGCCGGAGAGCTGCGAGGGGTAGCTGCGGGCCTTGTCGCCGAGGCCGACCAGGTCGAGCAGTTCGGCGGCCTTGCGGCGGCGGTCGTGCCGGTCCAGGCCGATGATCTCCAGCGGGAGTTCGACGTTCTGCTGGACGGTGCGCGAGGACAGCAGGTTGAAGTGCTGGAAGACCATGCCGATCCGCCGCCGGGCCTCGCGCAGCTCGCGTCCGGCGCGCTGCTCGCTGCCGGCCAGCGCGGTCAGCTCGACGCCGTCCACGGTGACGGTGCCGGAGGTGGGTCGCTCCAGCAGGTTGACGCACCGGATCAGGGTGGACTTGCCGGCGCCGCTGGTGCCGACGACCCCGAAGACCTCGCCCTCCCGCACGTGCAGGTCGACGTCGTCCAGCGCCCGGACGTCGCGTCCCCGGGAGCGGTAGACCTTGGTCAGGCCCTTGGTGGTGATCACAGCTGCTTCCGTTGTCTCGTCGGCGGATGGTCAGCGGCGGACGGATCTTGAGGCGTCCGCGCCAAGGATGGAGAGCGGCACCTGGTGCCGCGGGGAAGTCCGGTGGGCTGTCGTCCTGTCGATCATGGCTGCCGGACGGCGGGGCCGCGCGTGGGCGGACCCCAACGGGTCGGGCGGACGGACGTCAGCGGGCGCGCTGGGCGAAGGCTCTCAGCGACAACACATTCGACGGCACATGCGGCGCTCACCTGCCGGCGTCGCGCCGGTGGGGATGCATGTCGTCGTCGTGGTCATGGAACCCAGTAAATCAGACATTTGGTGAACGTCCCAACTCCCAGGACGTCCTGTCCGACATACGGACACGACCCTTGCGGGACAAGGCCGCGGCGCCCGCCCCGAAGTCCGGGACGGGCGCCGCAGAGGGTCGCTCGGGCCTGCTTCGGGCCCGACGGGGCCCGGGTCAGGCAGCCAGCGAGGCTTCGCCGGGCTTGGCCAGGGTGACGATGGACAGCCGGCGGGAGACCTCGCGCACCTCGGTCTCGCGGTAGCCCAGCCGACGGTACAGCCGCAGGCTGTTGCTGCGGTGGCCGGTGAACAGTTCGAAGCCGCCGCTGGCGCCGTCCTCGACGAGCTGCTCCTCCAGCGCGGTCAGCAGGCGGCGGCCCAGGCCGTGCCGCTGCATCCGCGGGTGCACCACCAGGCGGCCGATCTGTCCGACGCCGTTCTCGTCCACCCAGCCGCGCGCCGTGCCGACCACTTCCTCGCCCAGCCGGGCCACCAGCACGCGGTGGTCGGCGAGTTCGGCCCGCAGGCTCTCCAGGCTCTGGGTCAGCGGCTCCAGGCTCCAGTCGCTGTACAGCTCCGCCTCGCTCTGGTAGCCGAGGTACTGGAGCTTGAGGATCTGCTCCGCTTCGTCCGGTCGTGCCGCTGCGATGATCACACTCATGCCCATGTGCGGGGGCCTCCATCGTCAATCGCCCGGCGCGCACGAGTGAGGGTCTGGCACCGGCCTTGTCCGAGGTGTGCCCGGACGGGGATCGGCCCGGTCCGGGAAAAGCGCGACGCGTCCCACCGGACGGTGGTCCGAGACGCCGGGACTGACGCGCTCACGCTCAGTATCCGGGCGGTCGGGCGACCGTCAAGAGAGACGTTCGCCAGCGCTCTACCCAGCCGACCACTGTTCTCAACCTCCCGGACGCCCGACGTGGCGAGCGTCACGCCCACCCCGCCCACCGCCCGTTCGTTCACCCGCTCGGGCGAATGTTCTGGTTCACCCGGAACAGGTTGCCCGGGTCGTAGCGATCCTTCAACGCCACCAGCCGCTCGTACTTCGCCAGCCCGTACGCCTCCACCACCCGGCCCTGGCCCTCCAGGCCCATCAGGTTCACGTACGCCCCGCCCGAGGAGAACGGCCGCAGCGCCTCCCAGCACTGCCGCACCCACGCCACCTGCGGCTCCGCCGGGCCAGCCGTCCACCGGCCCACCGCGCTCAGCAGGTACGGGGCCTGCCGGTGGGTGTACGCGCTGTCCTCCGCGCCCACCCGGGCCACCGCGCCGCCCAGGAACGCCAGTTGGGCGTACGCGTCGGGCGACGGCAGGGCGGCCACCTGCTCGGCCAGGCAGTCGAGCGCCGCGGCGTCCAGCACCGACAGGAACTCCGAGCGGCCGAACACGCCCGCGCCCGGGCCGCGCCCGGTGTCCAGCATCTGCTGCCACAGCGTGTACGGGCGGGTCTGCACGGTGTCCGCGACCACCCCCGGCAGCGCGCGCAGCGGGGCCACCACCTCCCGGCCGCGGTCCGCCCGGCCCGCCCAGCACAGGCCGATCCGCACCGCAGGGCCCTCCGGCAGCTCCAGCGCCCCGCGCGGCCGGCCGAACTCGCAGGCCACCGTCAGCCCGTCCGGGGCCTGCGCCATGAAGTCCCGCACCGCCGCCACCGTCGCCGCCAGCCGCTCCCCCGGCAGGTACAGCGCCCCGCACAGCACGTGCGGGCCGACCCGGTGCAGGCGGTACGTGAACGAGGTCACCACGCCGAAGTTTCCGCCGCCGCCGCGCAGGCCCGCGAACAGCTCGGGGTGCGAGGCCGCGCTCGCCGTCAGCAGCCGGCCCTCGGCGGTCACCACGTCCGCCTCCACCAGGTTGTCGCAGGTCAGCCCGTACGCCCGGGACAGCCAGCCGATGCCGCCGCCCAGCGTGGTCCCCGCGATGCCCGCCGCCGAGTACGGCGAGCCCGGCGTGGCCAGGCCGAACGCCTGCGTCTCGTGGTCGAAGCCGCCCCAGGTCACCCCCGGCTGGGCGCGCGCGATCCGGCGCTCCGGATCCACCCGCACCCCCGTCAGCCCGGACAGGTCGACCAGCAGCACGCCCTCGCCCGTCCCCAGGCCCGCCAGGCTGTGGCCCGCCCCGCGCACCGCCACCGGCAGGCCGTGCTCGCGCGCCACCGCGACGGCCTGGAGCACGTCCGCGACGCCGGTGCACCGGGCGATCACCTCGGGCCGCCGGTCCACGGCCGCGTTCCACACTTCGCGCGCCCGGTCGTACCCGGCGTCCCCGGGCACCACGATCTCGCCCCGGAACCCCTCGGCCAGCGCCACGGCTGCGTCGGACATGGATCCAGCCTAGGCCGGGCCCGCGCCGCCCGCTCCGGCGCGGCCCGGCCGATCCGCCGGGTGACGCAGATCACCGGCGGATCCGGGCGTTCGCGACCGCCGCCGGCGGGCACGCGGCATGCTGGGGCCCGATGATTCGCGCGATCCTCCACGGGAACCCCGGCCTGCTGCCCGCGTTCCTGGTCACCGCCCTGCTGCTCGGAACGCCGGTGTTCTTCCTGGCGAAGGCCCGCAGACGGTCGGCGGTGCTCGGCGGGGTGTCGGCGGCCGGGATGCTGGCGGCGACGCTGTACCCGACCGGCGGGGCGCGCTCGGCCTCGCAAGTGTGCCTGTACAGCCGGGACTTCACGGCGGCGTTCACCACCCAGCAGGGGCTGATGAACGTCGCGATGTTCGTTCCGGTGGCGTTCTTCGCCGCGCACGCGACGCGGCGGCCCGCGCTGGTGCTCGCGGCGGGCGTCGGGTGGTCGGCCGTCACCGAGACCGTGCAGTCGCTGGCGCCGGGGATCGGCCGGGCCTGCGACTCCGGCGACTTCGTGGCCAACTCCGCCGGCGCGCTGCTGGGCGTGGCGCTGGCTGTGGCGCTGCGCCGGGCGTGGCCGTCGCGGCGGGACTGGTCGGTGGGCGCGGTGGCGCTGCTGGCACTGCTGGCGCCGGCCGCGGTGGTGCAGCGGGCGGCGGTGACGCCGACCTGGAGCGACGCCGCGCTGTCCCCGGCCCGCGACCCGGACCAGCTCGAACTCGCCCGCCGGAACGCCGAGTTGCTGTACGGGCCGGGCACGGCGGTGGTCAATGTGAAGCACTCGGCGGCGATGGGCGAGACGCCGGAGGAGCTCGTGGTCACCACGCCTGCCGGCATTTTCCGGCTGGAGTGGCCGTCGGGCCGGCTCGTCCACGGGTCGCTGATCCCGTTCGCCCCCGCGACCGGCGGCACCGACGAGGAGGCCCGGGCGGCGGCGGACGCGTTCGCCGCGACGTGGTTCCCCGGCGTCGCGGACGGCGCGCGCGTGCAGGTCCACCGGGCGAACGAGGCGACCGCCCGCCGGACGGTGCAGTACCGGCGCTACCGCGCCGACGGGCTGCTGCTGCCGGTCCGGCTGGACATCGACGTGGACCCGGGCGGCCGGGTCGCCCAGGTCGACTCGCGCATCGTCGCCGACCCCGAGCTGCCCGCGGTGACCGTCACCGAGGAGGCGGCGATCGCGGCGGTGACGTCCAAGCACCCCGGGCCGGTCAAGGGCGCGCTCCTGCTGGCGCTGAAGACGGACGGCCGCTGGCGGGCGTGCTGGTCGGTCACCCTTGTGGTCGACCCCGACCCCGCCGTGCCCGGACGGCCGTTCGTCGTCGACGCGGTCACCGGCGAGGAGCTCGCCGCCAACGCGGGCAACTAAAGAGAAAGGGGGCCGGACGAAACCGTCCGGCCCCCGCTGTCGTGCGGCCTCAGCCGATCCAGGCCTGCTGGGCGGCGAGGTCCTGCTTGATCTCGTCGAGCTGGACGGCGACCGCCGAGGGCGCGGTGCCGCCGCGGCCGTTGCGGGAGGCGATGGCGCCGTGGACGGACAGCACGCTGCGGACGTCCGGCGTCAGGTGGGAGGAGATCGCGGCGAACTGCCCGTCGGTCAGGTCGGAGAGCTCGATGCCCTCGGCCTCGCAGACCTTGACGCAGGCGCCGGCCACCTCGTGGGCGACCCGGAACGGGACGCCCTGCTTGACCAGCCACTCGGCGATGTCGGTGGCGAGCGAGAAGCCGGCGGGGGCGAGCTCTTCGAGCCGCTCGCGGTGCACGGTGAGGGTGGCGATCATGCCGGTGAAGGCGGGCAGCAGGACTTCCAGGGTGTCGCAGGAGTCGAAGACCGGCTCCTTGTCCTCCTGGAGGTCGCGGTTGTAGGCCAGCGGCAGCGCCTTGAGGGTGGCGAGCAGGCCGGTCAGGTTGCCGATCAGGCGGCCGGACTTGCCGCGGGCGAGTTCCGCGATGTCGGGGTTCTTCTTCTGCGGCATGATCGACGACCCGGTGGAGAAGGCGTCGTGCAGCGTGATGAAGCCGAACTCCTTGGTGTTCCAGAGGATGATCTCCTCCGCGATCCGCGAGAGGTTGATGCCGATCATCGCGGTGACGAAGGCGAACTCGGCGACGAAGTCGCGGGAGGCGGTGCCGTCGATGGAGTTGCCCACCGAGCCGCGCTCGAAGCCGAGTTCGGCGGCGACGGCCTCCGGGTCGAGGCCCAGCGAGGAGCCGGCCAGCGCACCGGAGCCGTACGGGGAGACGGCGGTGCGGGCGTCCCACTGGCGCAGCCGCTCGGCGTCCCGACCCAGCGACTGGACGTGGGCGAGCACGTGGTGGGCGAACAGCACCGGCTGGGCGTGCTGGAGGTGGGTGCGGCCGGGCATCGCGGTGTCCGGGTGGGCCTCGGCGAGGCCGACCAGGGCGTGCTGGAGGTCGAGGACCAGCGCGCTGATGGTCTTGGCGTGGTCGCGCAGGTACATCCGGAACAGGGTGGCGATCTGGTCGTTGCGCGAGCGGCCGGCCCGCAGCTTGCCGCCGAGGTCGGCGCCGAGGCGCTCCAGCAGGCCGCGCTCCAGGGCGGTGTGCACGTCCTCGTCGGCGACGGTGCCGACGAACGCGCCGGAGGCGACGTCGGCGAGCAGCTGGTCGAGGCCGGCCAGCATGGCGTCCAGCTCGGTGTCGCTGAGCAGGCCCGCCTTGTGCAGCACCCGGGCGTGGGCCTTGGAGCCGGCGATGTCGTAGGGGGCGAGCCGCCAGTCGAAGTGGACGGAGGCGGACAGCTTGGCGAGGGCCTCGGAGGGGCCGTCGGCGAAGCGCGCGCCCCAGAGGCGGACGTCTGCGGGCTGGGAGGCGGTCATCGCGTGGGCTCCTTCAAGTGCTGTGGCGGTGCCCCGGCCGCGCGGTGCGGCCGGGGCGGGTGGAACGGTGCTGGTGATCAGGCCAGGTCGCGGCGGGCGGCGATCTTCGAGGACATGCCGAAGATCTCGATGAAGCCCTTGGACATGGACTGGTCGAAGGTGTCGCCGGTGTCGTAGGTGGCGAGGTTGAAGTCGTACAGCGACTGGTCGGACTTGCGGCCGTTGACGACGGCGCGGCCGCCGTGCAGGACCATCCGGATCTCGCCGGAGACGGCCTGGTTGGCCTCGTTGACGAAGCCGTCCAGGGCGCGCTTGAGCGGGGAGAACCACAGGCCGTCGTAGACCAGTTCGGCCCAGCGCTGCTCGACCTGGCGCTTGTAGCGGGCGAGTTCGCGCTCGACGGTGACGTTCTCCAGGGCCTGGTGGGCGGTGATCAGGGCGATCGCGCCGGGGGCCTCGTAGATCTCGCGGGACTTGATGCCGACCAGGCGGTCCTCGACCATGTCGAGGCGGCCGATGCCCTGGGCGCCGGCCCGCTTGTTGAGCTCCTCGATGGCCTGCAGGACGGAGACCTTGCGGCCGTCGATGGCGACCGGGACGCCGGCGTCGAAGGTGATGACCACCTCGTCGGCCTCGCGCGGGGTGGCCGGGTTCTGGGTGTACTCGTAGACGTCCTCGATCGGGGCGTTCCAGATGTCTTCCAGGAAGCCGGTCTCGACGGCGCGGCCGAAGACGTTCTGGTCGATCGAGTACGGGTTCTTCTTGGTGGTGACGATCGGGAGGTTCTTGGCCTCGGCGAAGGCGATCGCCTTGTCGCGGGTCATCGCGTAGTCGCGGACCGGGGCGATGCACTTCAGGTTCGGGGCCAGCGACTGGATGCCGACCTCGAAGCGGACCTGGTCGTTGCCCTTGCCGGTGCAGCCATGGGCGACGGTGGTGGCGCCGTGCTTCTGCGCGGCGGCGACCAGGTGCTTGACGATCACCGGGCGGGACAGCGCGGAGACCAGCGGGTACTGGCCCTGGTACAGGGCGTTGGCCTTGAGGGCGGGCAGGCAGTACTCGTTCGCGAACTCGTCGCGGGCGTCGGCGACCTCGGCCTCGACGGCGCCGCAGTCGAGCGCGCGCTGGCGGATGACGTCGAGGTCCTCGCCGCCCTGGCCGACGTCGACCGCGACGGCGATGACCTCGGCGCCGGTCTCCTCGGCGATCCAGCCGATGGCGACGGACGTGTCCAGACCGCCCGAGTAGGCGAGTACGACGCGCTCAGTCACGGCTTTCTCCTTCAAGTACAGGTTTCATGCGGCGTTAGGCATAAGTATGCACGAGTGCGTATGCATTGCCAAACTGGGGGCGCATGCGGGGCTCGGAACGGGTGCGGGCGGGTACTGCGGGGGGCTACTGCGACTTGGCCTGGGCGAGCTGCATCAGGTGGTCGGCGAGCGCCTGGCCGCCGGCCGCGTCACGGCTGATCAGCAGCACGGTGTCGTCGCCGGCGATGGTGCCGATGATCTCGAACACCTCGGCGGTGTCGATCGCAGAGGCCAGGAACTGGGCGGCGCCGGGCGGGGTGCGCAGCACCACGAGGTTGCCGGAGGCGGTGGCGGAGACCATCAGCTCGCCCGCCAGCCGGGCCATCCGGGCCTCGCTGGCGGACTCGCCCATGGGGGCGCGCGGGGTGCGGTCGCCGCCCTCGGCCGGGACGGCGTAGATGAGCGCGCCGTCCCGGTTGCGGATCTTCACCGCTCCGAGTTCGTCCAGGTCCCGGGAGAGGGTGGCCTGGGTGACCACGAGTCCGTCGTCGGCGAGCAGCTTGGCCAGTTGGCTCTGGGAACGGACGGGCTGACGGGTCAGCAGGTCCACGATGCGGCGGTGGCGCGCGGTGCGGGTCTGCGGGACCTGCGGCGTGGGTGCTGCCGTGGTCGACTCGGGGCGGGGTTCGGTCATAACTGATGATTCTCCTGAAAGACGCTCAGCTGTTCGCGTCGGGGGCCGTTTCGCGGACCGTTCGGAGGATCGCGGGCAGCGCGGCGAGGAACCGGTCGGCCTGCTCCTCGGTGAGGATCAGCGGCGGAACGAGGCGGACGGCGTCGGCCACGGCGGCGTTGACCAGGAAGCCTGCGTCCTGCGCGGCGGCCTGGACCTGCGCGGCGACGGGCCGGGTGAGCACGATGCCGAGCAGCAGTCCCTTGCCGCGCACCTGCGCGACCAGCGGGTCGCCGATCGCCTCGATGCCGTGGCGCAGGCGCTCGCCGAGCTTGGCGGCGTGCTCCAGCAGCCCCTGCTCCTCGATGGTGCGCAGCACGGCGAGGCCGGCGGCGGCGACCACCGGGTTGCCGCCGAAGGTGGTGCCGTGCTGGCCGGGGCCGAGCAGTTCGCCGGTGTCGCCGAAGGCGAGCACGGCGCCGATCGGCAGGCCGCCGCCGAGGCCCTTGGCGAGGGTGACGAGGTCGGGGTCGACGCCTTCCTCGGCCTGGTGGGCGTACCAGTGGCCGGTGCGGCCGATGCCGGTCTGGATCTCGTCCAGGACCAGCAGGGTGCCGGTGGCGCGGGTGATCTCGCGGGCGGCCTTCAGGTAGCCGTCGGGCATCGGGATGGCGCCGTTCTCGCCCTGGACGGGTTCGATGAAGACGGCGGCGGTGTCGGTGGTGACGGCCTGCCGGAGCGCTTCGACGTCGCCGAGCGGGACGTGCGTGACGTCGCCGGGCAGCGGCTTGAACGGCTCCTGCTTGGCGGGCTGGGCGGTGAGCGCGAGGGCGCCCATGGTGCGGCCGTGGAAGGCGCCCTGGACGGAGACCAGGTGGGTGCGGCCGGTCAGCCGGGAGATCTTGAAGGCGGCCTCGTTGGCCTCGGCGCCGGAGTTGCAGAAGAACACCCGGGCCGGGCGGCCGGCCAACTCGACGAGCTTCTCGGCGAGTTGGACGGTCGGCTCGGCCATGAACAGGTTGGAGACGTGGCCGAGGACGGCGATCTGCCCGGTGACGGCCTCGACGATCGCGGGGTGCGCGGTGCCGAGCGCGTTGACGGCGATGCCGCCGACCAGGTCGAGGTACTCGTTGCCGTCGGCGTCCCACAGCAGGGCGCCCTCGCCGCGCACCAGCGGGATGCGCGGGGTGCCGTAGTTGTGCATCAGGGTGTGCCGGTACCGCTCGGTGATGCTCTTGTTGCTCATGCCAGGCCCCCCAGGGCGGTGGTTTCGTCGTCGGGCACGACCATGGTGCCGATGCCCTCGTCGGTGAAGATCTCCAGCAGCAGGCTGTGCTGGACCCGTCCGTCCAGCACGCGGGCGGTGCCGACGCCGGAGCGGACGGCGCGCAGGCAGCCCTCCATCTTGGGGAGCATGCCGCTGGCCAGGGTCGGCAGCATCTCCTCCAGTTCGGAGGCGCTGAGCTGGCTGATCACGTCGTCGGAGTTCGGCCAGTCCTTGTAGAGGCCTTCGACGTCGGTGAGCACGACCAGCATCTCGGCGCCGAGCGCGGCCGCCAGGGCGGAGGCGGCGGTGTCGGCGTTGATGTTGTAGACGTGGCCGTCGGCGCCGCGGGCGATCGAGGAGATCACCGGGATGCGGCCGTCGGCGATCAGCGCCTTGACCGCGCCGGCCTCGATGTTGACGATGTCGCCGACCAGGCCGATGTCGACCTGCTCGCCGTCGACCACGGCGTAGCGCTTGACGGCGGTCATGGTGTGGGCGTCCTCGCCGGTCATCCCGACGGCGAACGGGCCGTGGGTGTTGAGCAGGCCGACCAGTTCGCGCTGGACCTGCCCGGCGAGCACCATCCGGACCACGTCCATGGTCTCGGGGGTGGTGACGCGCAGGCCGGCGGTGAACGAGGACTCCAGGCCGAGCCGGTCGAGCTGGGCGCTGATCTGCGGGCCGCCGCCGTGCACCACGACGGGGTGCAGGCCGGCGTAGCGCAGGAAGACGACGTCCTGGGCGAAGGCCGCCTTGAGGTCCTCGTCGACCATGGCGTTGCCGCCGAACTTGATGACCACGGTCTTGCCGTGGAAGCGCTCCAGCCAGGGCAGCGCCTCGATCAGGGTGCGGGCCTTGGGCAGGGCGGCGTTGCTGCGGGCCTGTTCGCCCTTGGGTGCGATCTGCATGGCGTGGGTCGATTCCCCCGGGTCAGCTGGAGTAGGCGCTGTTCTCGTGGACGTAGTCGGCGGTCAGGTCGTTGGTCCAGATGCTGGCGGTGGCCTGCCCGGCCTTGAGGTCGGCGGTGATGACGACCTCGCGGCCCTTCATGGAGACCAGGTCGCGGTCGTCGCCGACGCCGCCGTTGCGGCACACCCAGACGCCGTTGATGGCGACGTCCAGCCGGTCGGGGTCGAAGGCGGCGGAGGTGGTGCCGATCGCGGACAGCACGCGGCCCCAGTTGGGGTCCTCGCCGTGGATGGCGCACTTGAGCAGGTTGCTGCGGGAGACGGTGCGGGCGACGTCGACGGCCTCGTCCTCGGTGGCGGCGTTCACGACGTCGATCCGGATGTCCTTGGACGCGCCCTCGGCGTCGCCGATCAGCTGCCGGGCCAGGTCGGCGCAGACGGTGCGCACGGCCTCGGCGAACTCGCCCTGCTCGGGGGCGACTTCGGACGCGCCGGAGGCGAGCAGCAGCACCGTGTCGTTGGTGGACATGCAGCCGTCGGAGTCGACCCGGTCGAAGGTGGTGCGGGTGGCGTCGCGCAGCGCGGCGTCCAGGCCGGCGGCGTCCACGGCGGCGTCGGTGGTGACCACGACCAGCATGGTGGCCAGGCCCGGGGCGAGCATGCCCGCGCCCTTGGCCATGCCGCCGACCGTCCAGCCGGCCGGGCTGGTGACCTGGGCGGTCTTGTGCACGGTGTCGGTGGTCTTGATGGCGATCGCGGCGGCCTCGCCGCCGGTCCCGGACAGGGCCTTGGCGGCCTGCTCGACGCCGGGCAGCAGCTTGTCCATCGGCAGCCGCTGGCCGATCAGGCCGGTGGAGCAGACGGCGACCTCGATCGCGCCGACGCCGAGTTCGGCGGCGACCTTCTCGGCGGTGGCGTGGGTGTCCTGGAAGCCCTCCGGGCCGGTGCAGGCGTTCGCGCCGCCGGAGTTGAGGACGACGGCGGCCAGTTCGCCGTCCTTCAGCACCTGCCGGGACCACTTGACCGGCGCGGCCTGCACCCGGTTGGAGGTGAACACACCGGCGGCGGCGCGCTGCGGGCCGTCGTTGACGACCAGCGCCAGGTCCGGGGTGCCGGAGGCCTTGATGCCGGCGGTGACGCCCGCCGCGCGGAAGCCCTTGGCGGCGGTGACGCCGACGTTCCGAGTGTCCGTCATGGTGCGACTCCATTCAGCGGGAGACCGAGCTCCTCGGGGAGGCCGAGGGCGATGTTCATGCTCTGCACCGCGCCGCCGGCGGTGCCCTTGACCAGGTTGTCGATGGCGCTGATCGCGATGATCCGCCCGGCGTGCTCGTCCAGCACGACCTGCAGCACGGCGGCGTTCGACCCGTACACGGACGAGGTGTGCGGCCACTGGCCCTCGGGCAGCAGGTGGACGAACTTCTCGTCGCGGTAGGCCTGTTCGTACGCGGCGCGCAGTGTCTCGGCGGTGGTGCCGGGCCGGGCCTTGGCGGAGCAGGTGGCGAGGATGCCGCGCGGCATCGGGGCCAGGGTGGGGGTGAAGGAGACGGTGACCGGCTCGCCCGCGAGCGGGGTCAGGTTCTGCGCCATCTCCGGGGTGTGGCGGTGGCCGCCGCCGACGCCGTACGGGCTCATCGAGCCCATCACCTCGCTGCCCAGCAGGTGCGTCTTGGCGGCCTTGCCCGCGCCGGAGGTGCCCGACGCGGCGGTGATCACGGCCTCCGGCTCGGCCAGGCCCGCGGCGAACATCGGGAACATCGCCAGCGTCACGGCGGTCGGGTAGCAGCCCGGCACCGCGATCCGCCTGCTGCCCTTCAACGCCTCGCGGTGGCCCGGCAGTTCGGGCAGGCCGTAGGGCCAGGTGCCGGCGTGCGGGGAGCCGTAGAACTGCTCCCAGTCGGCGGCGGACCGCAGCCGGTGGTCGGCCCCGAGGTCGACCACCAGGACATCGTCGCCGAGCTGGGCGGCGACCTCGGCGGACTGGCCGTGCGGCAGGCCGAGGAACACGATGTCGTGCCCCGCCAGCGTCTGCGCGTTCGTCGGCTCCAGCACCCGGTCGGCCAGCCCGATCAGGTGCGGCTGCAGCGCGCCGAAGCGCTGCCCCGCATTGGAGCCGCCGGTCAGCGCCCCGATCTCCACCTCCGGATGCCCTTGCAGCAGCCGCAGCACCTCGCCGCCCGCATACCCGCTCGCTCCGGCGACGGCAACTCGCAATACCATGGCATTCCCTCCTGAAGCCCAGCATGAATATACGCAGCTCGGCAAAATCATGCAAGAATGCGTACGGTCGTACCGGCGGTCGGCGGGGGCGTTCCCCGGCGCCGCGCCGCGGGTGGTGCGCCGCGCCGCGGGTGGTGCGCCGGGTGCGAGTGGTGTGCGCCGGCCGCGGCCGGCGGGGCGCCCGCGCCCGTCGGGCCGGTTGTCGGAGGCGCGGCCTAGCCTGCCGGCATGACCGAACTCGCAGTGCTGGCGCGCATATCGACCGACGGTGACTTCCCGGTGGAGCGGCTGGTCTGCCATCCGCGGCTGCCGCTGGCGGTGGGCGCGGCGGCCGACAGCCGTGCCGTCCGGGTGCTCGACTGCGGGGAGGGGCGGCTGCGCGAGCTCGCCGTGCTCGACGTCGAGCCGGGCAGCACGCACTGGGACACCTCGGCCCCGCAGGCGGCGGCGTGGCATCCGGACGAGCCGGTGCTGGTGGTCGCCGACGGGGAGTCGCTGCTGCGGTGGAGCGCCGGTGCGCCGTCCGAGCCGGTGCGCACCCCGGCCGCGGGCGAGTACCGGTCGCTGGCGTTCAGCCCGGACGGCGGGCGGCTGTGGGCCACGCCGTCCGGCGACGGCGACTGGGAGCGCTCGGACGTCGTCGACCCCGCCACCGGCGCGGTCACCGGGTCCGCCCGGGGCTGGGACACCGGCGTCGGCGCCCACCCGTCCGGCGAGCTGGTCTCCACCCTGATCAGCGACCAGGGCGCCACCTTCTGCCTGTTCGCCCGCCCCGGCGAGGGCCCGGGCGCGGCCATGCGGCCGCTGCGGGACGCGCTGATCCTGGACTGCGACGGCTACGACGCGCCGCTGTTCAGCGCCGACGGGCGGCACCTCGCGATCCGGGGCAACGCCTACGTCGACTCGCTGGACGTCTTCGCGTTCCCCGCCCTGCGGAAGGTGCTGTCGACGACGCTGTCCGAGGGCCGCGCCGAGGAGTGGCCGCACCACAACCTCGCCTGGGACGCCCGGCCCGGCGTGCTGTGGATCGGCACGCCGACCGGCTCGCTGCTCGAACTCGACGTCGAGGCCCAGGAGTTCACCGAGCACACCGCCCCGGACGGCGTCCCGGTCGCCGCCCTCGCCGGCACCGCGAACGGCGAGCTGCTGGTCGCCCGCGCCGACGGCGAACTCCTCCTGCTGGCGGTGCGGCCCGACGCCGCCGCCGTCGCGGCCCCGAACGACGACGTCGCCGCGTTCCTCGCGGGCACGCGGGAAGCGCCGCTGGACGGCGAGTTGGAGCCGCACCTGGTGTTCACCGACGGCACCGGCGTCTGGACGGACGACGACCTCGCCTCGGTGACCGAGGCCTCCCCCGCCGACCCGACCTGGCTGCAGATCCAGGCGACCGTCAACCGTCTGCGGGACGCGTAGCCGCCCGCACCGCGCGTACGCTCGCCGGCATGGCGCTGCGACCCGTACAGGTGAACTTCAAGGCCCTCGACCCGGTGGCCCTCGGCCGCTTCTGGGCGGGGGCCCTCGGCTGGACCGACCACCGTCCCGGCGTGACGACGTACGTCGCGCCGCCCGGCGAGCTGGTCTGGCCGGACCCGGCGGCCGTCGCCCTCGACCTGGTGCCGGTGCCGGAGCGCAAGGGCCCGGTCAAGAACCGCACCCACCTCGACCTGGCCACCGTCTCGCCGGCCCATCAGGCGGAGCTGGTGGACCGGCTGCTGGCGCTCGGGGCGACGCCGGTCGACCTCGGCCAGGGCGAGGTGCCGTGGACGGTGCTCGCCGATGTCGAGGGCAACGAGTTCTGCGTGCTGGAGCCCCGCGAGGTCTACCGCGACACCGGCCCGATCGCCGCGATCGTGGTGGACTGCACGGACCCCCGGGAGATGGCCCGCTTCTGGGGCGGGGCGATCGACTGGACGCTGCACGAGGTCGCGGACGACCACGCAACCCTGCGCGCTTCCAACGGAGTTGGGCCATTCCTGGAGTTCCTGCGCTCCACCGACGGCCGCACCGGCCCCGACCGCCTGCACCTCGACCTGCTGCCGTACCCGGGCGACGACCATGCGGCGGAGGCGGCCCGGCTGCGGGCCCTCGGCGCGACCGACCTGGACCTCGGCCAGGGCCGGGTGCCGTGGACGGTCCTCGCCGACCCGGACGGCCACGAGTTCTGCGTGCTGGCCCCGCACTGACGGCACGGCGAAGCCGGGCCCCGCCGAGATGGGAGCTCGGCGCGGCCCGGCGGTTCGTGATCAGGCGTCGGGCTGGGTGACCGTCAGGCCCCAGTGCACGTCGGGGGCCGAGGTCTCGACGACGACGCTGAGGGAGGTGATCTGGTCGACCGGCACGGTCGCGGAGCCGATGCCGACGGTGTCGGCCGGGCAGGCGACGGTGAACTTCACCGGGTCGGTGCCGCCGCCGAAGCTGACGTGCGCCTCACCCGCGCCGGCGCTGCCGCCCTGGCAGCCGACGGTGACGGTGACGGGCGGGCCGGACATGTTGAGGCCGCCGCTGACCGCGCCGCCGTTGCCGATCCAGTCCGGGATCCAGAGGTACCCGTCCGGGCCCGGGTGGGGCAGGATCTCGCCCGTCCCGGCAGTGCCGTGCTCGGGCTCCCCGCTCTGCCCGGCCACCGCGGGTCCGGCCGCCGCGGGTCCGGCCGCCATCAGGACGGCCGCCGCCGCTGCCGCCCAGGCGAGTCGTGTGCGCTTCATGTGGTTCTCCCCTCCGTCACCGCCGGGCCCGGAAGTCCCGACGTGCCCGAACAGTCTTGCCCGGCGGTGTCCGGCGCCGCCTGAGTACGGGTACTCAGGCGGCGGCCCGCCGCGGCCGGTCAGGCGTCGGCGTCGGTGGAGGCCCGGACCACCAGTTGCGGGGCGAACCGCTCCACGTTCTCCGCCCGGTCCCTGGCCGGGGACTGGAGCAGGGCCAGGGCGCGCTCGGCCATCGCGGCGAGCGGGTGGCGGATGGAGGTGATGGGCGGGTCGAGGAGTTCGAGTATCTCGGTGTCGTCGAAGCCGGTGACGGCGATCTCCCCGGGCACGGACACCGCCGAGCGCTGCAGGGTGGAGACCAGGCCGACGGCGAGGACGTCCGCCCCGCAGACGACGGCGTCGATCTCGTCGCGGCGTGCGGCGATCCGCCGCCCGGCGGTGCGTCCGGCGTCGGTGGTGAAGCTGGGGAGCAGGACGGTGGTGGCGTCGCCGCCGCGGGCGGCGGTGAACGCGGCGAGGCGTTCCGCGCCGGCGGAGGAGGCCTGGTCGGCGGCGACCAGGGCGATCCGGTGGCGGCCGAGGGCGTCGAGGTGGTCGAGGAGCAGGCGCATCGCGGCGGCGTTGTCGAGGGTGACGGCGACCGTGCCGGAGCCGCTCGCCCAGCGGTCGAACAGCACCACGGGGGCGCGCTTGGCGGCGGCCCGGACGGCGGGGCCGGAGGCGGCGGCGGAGACCGGGACGACGACCAGGCCGTCGACCCGTCCGCCGAGCAGGGTCTCGATCTGCTCGGCCTCGATCTCGACGGAGTTCGCGGCGTCGGAGACCACGAGCTGGCCGCCGGCCGCGCGGACCTGCTGGGCGATGGCGTCGGCGAGTTGGACGAAGTAGGGGTTGGCGAGGGACGGCACGACGACGCCGACGGTGCCGGTGGTGCCGGTGCGCAGCGCCCGCGCGGAGTGGTTGGTGCGGTAGCCGAGCTCACGGGCGGCGTCCTCGACGCGGCGGGCGAGTTCGGGGTCGACGTTGCGCGGGGTGCCCGCCAGGACGCGTGAGGCGGTCGCGCGGGAGACGCCGGCGGCGGCGGCCACGTCGAGGAGTCGGGGCGCTGTCACGTGGGGGTCCTCCCCGGTCGGGAACGGTGCCAGAAGGCGGCGCCGGTAACGGTGTTGGCAGCGGTCTCGGGCGGTGCGCCGACGCGGGTCCCGGTGTCGGAACGGTGTCGGCGCGGTCTCGGACCGGTCGGCCGCGGACCGGGACGTCCGAGCCGGCGGAATGCGCAGCACGAGGGTACTTGACGGTGGGCGAGGGCTGGGCCAGAGTGTGGGAAATCGATCTCCCAAGGAGCTCCCGAGGAGCACGGATGCCGTCCATCACCGTCGTCGGTTCGGTCAACCGCGATCTTGTGCTGACCGTTCAGGACCTGCCCCGGCCCGGCGAGACCGTGCTCGCGGAGCGCTTCGTGGAGGGCGTCGGCGGCAAGGGCGCCAACCAGGCCGTGGCGGCCGCCCGGCTCGGGGCGCGGGTGCGGCTGGTGGCCCGGGTCGGGGCGGACGCGGAGGGCGTCCTGCGGGCGCTGGCCGCCGAGGGCGTGGACGTCACGGCGGTGCTCCCGGCCGAGGACGCCGACACCGGGATCGCCTCGGTGGTGGTCGACCGGGCGGGCGAGAACACCATCGTGGTCAACCCGGGCGCGAACGCGGCCCTCGCGGTCGCCGACCTGCCGGACCGACTGGCGGGCGCGGGCGAGGTGTTGCTGGTGCAGCACGAGATCGCGTCCGAGGTGGTCGCGGCGGCGGTGCTGCGGGCCCGGGAGCAGGGCGGCACGGTCGTCCTCAACCCGGCCCCGGCCCGGCCGGTGGCCCCCGAGGTGCTGGCGGCGGTGGACGTCCTGGTCCCCAACCTGGGCGAACTCGCCACCCTGCTGGACGTCGCGCGCCCGGCCGGCCCGGCGGGCGCGCGCGAACTGCTGGAGCACGCCCAACTGCCCTGCGGGGCCGTGGTGGTGACGCTCGGCGCGGACGGGGCGCTGGTCAAGCAGCCCGGGCGGGCGGCCGTCCACCTGCCCGCGCCGGTGGTGGACGCCGTCGACACGGTCGGCGCCGGAGACACCTTCTGCGGCGCGCTCGCCGATTCGCTGGCCCGGGGCGACGACCTGCTCGCGGCAGCCGAACGCGCTGTCCGGGCCGCCTCGTTGGCCGTCACGGGGCTCGGCGCGCAGTCGTCCATGCCGACGGCGGCGCAGCTCGACCCGGCCTCCTGACCCGCCGGCCCGGCCTCCTGGCCCGCCTCGTGGCCCGCCGACCCCGCTGCCGGGGTTTCGGCGTCGAAGACCTCAACTCGCTTTCCGTCAGCGCTTTCTGACGACACATCGGTTTCCCTGCATCACCGGTTCAACGGAGAACACCCATGCGCAGCCTCAAGCTCGGACTGTTCGAGAACGCCCAGACCAACTCCAGCGGCACCGCCACCTGGCGGCACCCCGACAGCCGGCGGCACGAGTTCGACACCCTCGGCTACTGGCGCGAGGTCGCGCAGCTCTGCGAGGACGCCAAGCTGGACTTCCTGTTCCTGGCGGACGCCTGGGGCTGGTCGGAGATCAACGGGGTGCGCCCGCCGATCGCCACCGAGGAGACGCTCGACCTGCCGCGCCTGGACCCGTTCGTGATCGCCTCGGCGCTGCTGGCGTCGACCACCGACCTGGGCCTGGTGGTGACGGGCTCGGTGCTGGTGGAGCCGCCGTACGCGTTCGCCCGCCGGCTGGCCACCCTGGACCAGCTGTCCGGCGGCCGGCTGGGCTGGAACATCGTCACCACCGGCACCGCCGACACCGCCGTGAAGGCGTTCGGGATGGACATGGTGGCGCACGACGACCGGTACGCGATGGCCGAGGACTTCCTCGACCTGGTCTACAAGTACTGGGAGGGCGCCTGGGAGCCGGACGCCCTGGAGAAGGACAAGGCGGGCCGGTTCGCCGACCCGGCGAAGGTGCACCTGGTCGAGCACGAGGGCCCGTACTTCCGCTCGCACGGCTACGGCAACACCGCCCGCTCCCCGCAGGGCACGCCGGTGCTGTTCCAGGCGGGCGCGTCCCCGGCGGGCCGCCGGGTCGGCGGGCGGCACGGCGAGTGCATGTTCGTCGGCAGCGGCAGCGTCGAGCAGCTGGCGGGCCACACGAAGGCGATCCGCGCGGAGGCGGTGAAGGCCGGCCGGTCCGCCGACCAGGTCAAGATCATGTCGGCGTTCTCGTGCGTGGTCGGCGCGACCACGCAGGACGCCGAGCGCCGCTGGCAGCGGATCCTGGACGCGCAGCGCCCGGAGGTCACCGTGGCCTCGTACGCGATGTTCACCGGCCTGGACCTGTCCTCGTACGCGCCGGACACCCCGATGAGCGAGCTGTCCACCGAGATGTCGCAGACCCAGGTCGCCCGGTTCGCCGGCCGGACGGTCGGCGACGTGCTGGCCGACTGGCACACCCACGGCGTCGGCGCCCGCCCGGTGGTCGGCACCGCCGAGGAGATCGCCGACGAGATCTGCGCCCTCGCCGAGGGCGCGGACCTGGACGGCTTCCTGCTCTCGCCGCCCGTGCAGCCGGCCTCCACCGTCGAGTTCGTCGAGTCGGTGCTGCCGATCCTGCGCGCCCGCGGCGTGTTCCGCGGCGAGTACGCGGACGGCGAGTCGCTGCGCGAGCGGCTGACCGGCGCCACCGACCGGGCCCTGCCGGCCGCCCACCCGGCCGCCCGGTACCGCCACTGACCCACCCCCACCCGTGACGAGAGGACGGCGACGGCCATGGCCACTCCCTCCCCCCACCCCACTGCGACCGTCCCCGCCGACCGCACCGATCTGAGCGCGCCCGCGCTGCGCCGGGCGTTCGGGGCGTACCCCACCGGCGTGGTCGCGATAGGCGCGCTGCGCGACGGCGCTCCGGACGGGTTCGCGGCGAGCTCGTTCGTGTCGATCTCGCTGGAGCCGCCGATGATCGCGGTCAGCGTGGCCCGCACCTCGACCACCTGGCCGCGGCTCGCCGAGCTGCCGGTGCTGGGGCTGAGCGTGCTCAGCCACGGCCAGGGCGCGCTGTGCCGCCGGCTGGCGTCCCGGGCGGGCGACCGCTTCGAGGGCACCGACTGGCAGGCGACGGCGGACGGCGCGGTGCTGATCGAGGGCGCGGCGCTGTGGCTGACCGCCCGGGTCGGCGCGGTGTACGACGGCGGCGACCACGAGATCGTCCTGATGGAGCTGATCACCGCCGAGCTGTTCGCCGGGGTGGAGCCGCTGGTGTTCCACACCAGCCAGTTCCGCGAGCTGTCCCCCCATGCCTGACGACTCGTCATTCTGCCTGTCCGGCACCGTGGTTCACGGTGCCGGGCGCGGCCGGGGGCTGGGCCTCCCCACCGCCAATATCGCCCCGGACCCCGGCTCGGACGTCCCCCCGCCGGCCGTCTACAGCGGCTGGCTGGCCCGGCCGGCCGCCGGCCGGGTGCACCGCGCGACGATCAGCGTCGGCACCAACCCCACCTTCGAGGACGGGCCCCGGGTCCACACCGAGGTGTACTGCCACGACACTTCGGACGACCTGTACGGCGAACACGTCTCGCTCTGGTTCGTCGCCCGGATCCGCGACACCGTCAAGTTCGCCTCGGTGGCCGAGCTGCTGCTCGCCGCCCGGGCGGACATCCGCCACTCCGAGACGCTGCTCGAATCGGCGCGCGGACGCCGCGTCCGCACGTTGATCTGACACATCGTCAATTCCGCTGCCCCACAAGCCGGTCGGCCCCGCTCCCCGCTTCCCCCTGCGGGGTCGACCTTCCTCTTCGCACGGCACGCACCCCCTCCCCCACCCTCACGTCTGCGCCCAACGCCCGCGTGCCCGGCCGGCCCCGCCCACGCTTCCCCCGCTGCGGGGCCGGCCGCTCCTCCCCCGCCTCGCTCCGAACGAACAAAGGTGTGAGTAATGAGCGCGTTCCACTGGCTGAACGAGCGGTTCAGCTTCTTCGGACTCGACGTCCTCTGGTCCGACTTCCTGGGCAACATCCTGGCGCTCGCCACCGTCTGGCTGGCCCTGCGCCGCTCGCTGGTGGCCTGGCCGGTGCAGATCCTCGGCTCGGTGTTCCTGCTGATCGCCAGCCTGAACGTGCACCTCGGCGGCAACGCCGCCCGGCAGGTCGTGATCATCGCGTCGGCCACCTGGGGCTGGGCCACCTGGAAGCGCAGCCGCGAGAAGGAAGGCGCCATCAACGTCCGCTGGGCGACCTGGACCGAACGGGCCGTCCTGATAGCCGTGATGGTGGCCGGCACCGGCGCGTTCGGCATGCTGCTCAAGTGGCAGGACGCCTCGTTCTACCCGGGCGCCCCGTGGTGGATGGTGCTGGCGGACGCCTGGATCTTCATCGGCTCGATCCTCGCGATGTACAGCCAGGCCCGCCGCTACATCGAGTTCTGGTTCGTCTGGCTGGCCGTGGACCTGGTCGGCGTGCCGCTGGCCATCCACTCGAAGCTGTACTTCTCCGGCATCGTCTACGGCTTCTTCTTCGTCATGGTGCTGCTCGGCATCCGCGACTGGGCCTCCCGCAGCAAGGCCCAGGACGTCGCCTCGCCGCTGGAGCCGGCCGTCAAGGTCGAGGGCCGCTGACCGTACGGCGCACCGGGCCGGCCCCTCCCCACGGGCCCGGCCCGGTGCGCCGCCGGTTCGGTCAGGACGCGCGGATCGCCCGGTGGACGGCCTCGATCAGGCGGTGGTTCTCGACGGCCGCGCCGTAGCCGGTCGGGACGGCGAAGCGGCGGCGGGTGTAGGCGTACGCGAGACCGGTGGACGGGTCGGCGAGGCCCAGCGAGCCGGCCGCGCCGGAGTGGCCGAACGCGTCCGGGCCCAACGGCCGGAACCGCGCGCTGAGTTCCTCGAAGCCGAGGCCGAAGACGTCCTCGTTGCCGGTGACCAGGTCGGTGCCCCGGTAGTGCGGACGGGCGAACGCGGTGACGGTCTCCGGCTTCAACAGCGGTGCCCGGCCGTCGACTTCGCCGATCGCCGCCGCGTACATGGCCGCCACGCCGCGCGCCGTGCCGACACCGCCGGACGAGGCCGGACCGAGCGCCCTGGTGGCCGGGGAGTTGCCGAACACCACCACGTCGGTCGGCGCGGGCGCGTGCTGATTGCCGGCGACGGCCGCGATGCTGTGCGTACCGGCGGCCGCGGACTTCGGCGCCGGCCCGGGCGGCGGCAGCTGCGGCAGCACCTCGGCCCAGCGGCCCGCCAGCTCCTCGGGCAGGCCGAGGTAGAAGTCCAGGCCGTACGGGGCGCGGATCCGCTCCTCGAAGTGGGCCTGGAGGGAACGCCCGGTCGCCCGCCGCACCACCTCGCCGGTCAGCGCGCCGATCACGTACGCGTGGTAGCCGTACGCCGATCCCGGCTCCCAGAACGGCCGTTGGCCCGCCAGCCGGGCCGCGATCAGCCGGTCGTCGGCCAACTCCCCGTCGGTGAAGCCGCCGTCCACCCCGACCACGCCCGAACGGTGCGCGAGCAGCTCGCGCAGCGTCAGCCGGTCCTTGCCGTGGACGCCGAACTCCGGCCAGTACGAGGCGACTTCGCGATCCAGGTCGAGCACGCCGTCCTGCACCAGCAGCGCCGTCACCAGGTGCGCCGCGCCCTTGGCGATGGAGAACAGACTCGTCATCGTGTCCGGACCCGTCGCCTCGCCCGTCCACAGGTCGACCACCCGCCGTCCGCCGACGTGCACCGCGAGCTGCGCCTCCGGCGAGTGCTCCATCTCCCGCACCAGCGCGGCGAGTTCCTCCCGCACGCCCTCGAAGCCCGCCGCCACGGTGCCCTGCACCACGCCGCCCTGGTCCGCCATCGCCGTTCCCCCGCCTCTTCGCTCACCGGCCGCCCCTCGGCCCTGACTCCCCAACTGGCGTGTCCGGCCGAAGATTCCCGCTCCGGACGATCAGCCGCGAGCGGGGCGTCGGCCGGGCTGCGCCGCGTCGGGCGCGCGTCCACCGAACGGGTGAGCGTCCACCGGAGCGGGCGGGCGCGGGCGGGCCTGTGCCGGGTGGACGGCCACGCACGGGTGAACCTTCGACCCGCTGCTCCCGCCGGGGGCAAGGGTGGTTGACGGCGCATCAGGACCGTCCGGAGGCAGCGCCGTTTGCGGGCCGCCGCAGGTCGTGGCTGTCTGGAGCCGACGGGGCCGCCACCGCGCCCCGCCGCAGGCTCGATCCCTCGAAGGAGCTCCTCATGCGTGGTCTCAAGCGTGCACTGACCGTCGGCGCCCTCGCCGTCCCCCTGGCTCTCGGCGGCGGCCTCGCCTCCGCCCAGCAGGATCCGTCCGCCAACTTCGGTGCGGACCAGTTCGTTTCGGGCGGGGCCGGGGCCGGCGCCAACGACGACAACTCCGCTGTCGGCGGCGAAGCGGTGCAGCACGCCGACTTCGGGGTCTGGGCCGACAACAGCGGCGTCTCCAGCGGTTCCGCCGACAGCGCTGCCGACTTCGGCGGCAGCCTCGGCGGCAACTTCGGCGGGAACTTCGGCACCGACTGAGCCCTCGGCGTCTGCTGTCCGCCGGTCGCCCCGCTCGCGGTCGGCCGTGCCATGATCGGCGCATGGCCGAACCGTTGATCCGCCCGCGGCACGACGACGATCTGCCGTCCTGCGTCCGGACGTTGGAGGCCGTCCACCGGGCGGACGGGTATCCGTCGGTCTGGCCGGCCCGGCCGGAACTCTGGTTGACACCACCGGAGTTGCTCGGCGCGTGGGTGGCGGCCGACGGCCCCGCCCTGCTCGGCCATGTGGCGCTCACCCGCGCCGACCCCGCCCTGGCCGCGGCGGTCGGCCGCCCGTCCGGTCAACTCGCCGCCGTGGCCCGGCTGTTCGTCGACAGGTCGGCCCGGCGGGGCGGTCTGGCCGCCGCCCTGCTGGAGCGGGCGGCACGGGCGGCGGCCGGGGCCGGACGGCAGCCGGTGCTGGAGGTGGAGAGCGGTGCCGCCGCGGCGATCTCGCTGTACGAGCGGGCCGGTTGGCGGTTCGTCGGCTCCGGCCCCGGCGGCTGGTCGACGGCCGACGGGCAGCCGGCCGTGGTCCGCACCTACCTCGGCCCGGGCTGACCGCTGCCGCCCTCCATTCATCGGACGATGCGAAAACCAGCTCGCCTTCCGGCGCTGGTTCGGGGAAGCTTCTCGGTCACGATCGGTGTGCCGATCGCCGCCGACCCTGAGCCCCAAGGTGCCGCATGACCGAGTCCGTCCCGCCCGAGCCCTCCGCCGAGGACGCGCCGGCACCCGTCAAGAACCCGTGGGCCTTGCCGGACCCGACCGCCGCTCCCGGCCCGGCCCCGACCGGCGTCCACTGGCCGCAGTACACGCCGCCGGCCCCGGAGCCCCGGAACGGCCTGGGCGTGACGGCCCTGGTGCTCGGCATCGTCGCGGTGCTCCTCTCGCTGCCGCTGGGCCTGTTCTGGGTGACCTGGCTGCCCGCCCTGCTCGCGGTGCTCTTCGGCTGCATCGGCCTGAGCCTGGCCCGCCGCAATCTGGCCACCAACCGGGGCATCGCGCTCGCCGGCACCGTTCTCGGCGGGATCGGCCTGCTCGCCTCCCTCAGCACCGGCGCCCTCGCGATCACCACTGCAGCCTCCGACATCCGCGCGCACGACCGCACGGTGAAGCAACACCAGCAGGAGGACGCCGAGCAGCGCCGCCGCACCAACGAGGAGTGGCAGAAGTACGCCGACGAGCAGGCGGCCAAGGCCGCCGACGAGCGGGCCCGCCGCCTGTCGTTCGGCGGCTCCTACACCTACCCCGACGGCCTGAAGGTCACCATGGCCCCGCCGACCGCCGTCACCCCGGTCCGCACCCCCGGCAGCACGCTCCCCGAGGACGCGACGTTCGTCCAGATCCAGGTGACGGTGGTCAACACCGGCTCCGCCGAACTGTCCCTCTACGGCTCGGGCCTGCTCATCGTCAAGGACTCCGGGGGCACCCCGCTCCACCCCACCTTCGACGCCGGCCGGTACACCTCCCTGCCGAAGTCCCTCGCCCCCGGCGAGGAAGCCACCGGGCTGGAGACCTACGGCCTGCCGAACGCCTCGGCCGACCGGTTCACCGTCCAGTTCACCCACGGCACCCGACTCGACCGCAAGGACGTCATCTGGTCCGGCGCCCCGCCGCACTGACCGCCACGACCACCTCGGGGCCCCTGCCGCCACCCACCGAGCGTCAGGGCATCAGCCGCAGCATCTCGGCCACCGGCAGCGCCGGATTCGCGGCGGCGGCCTGCACGGTCACCGGGTCCAAGTCGTCGAGCAGCGCCAGGAGTTGGTCGAGCGGCAGAGCCGGATGCGCAGCGGCCCTGCGGCGGGCGCGGGTGTCGCGCAGGCAGGCCGTGAGGGTGGGACCGTCCGCGGCGGGGTGGGCGGCGAGGGCGCGCAGGGTGGCGACGTTGTGGTCGGCGCGGACGAGTTCGGCGAGCAGCGCGGCACTCGCCTCGGGGTTGGCGGCGACCCCGGCCCCGACGAGGCGGCCGTGCCGCCGGTGCATGGACCTCAACTGCCCGTCGTCCAGCCCGGGGTGGGGTGCGACGGCGGCGGCCACCTTGGCGACCGGGTCCTCGGCGAGCCGGTCGCGGACGGCGGCGGGCAGGTCGCGGCGCAGCGCGGTGAGGCGGCGCAGTTCGGGGTCGGCGGCGCCGGCGAGCGCGTCCAGTTCGGCGTCGGTGGCGGCGGCGATCCGCGGCAGCAGCTGCGGACCGAGCCCGACCGTGCCGCACACCCGCTCCAGGGCGTCCAGCGGGATCCCCGGGTGCTGGGCGGCGCTCCGCCGCACCTCGTCGGACGGGTCGGCCGCCAGCTGCCGGACCAGTTCCGCCCCGATCGCCTCGTTGCCCGCCACCGCCGCCCGCACCCAGATCGCCGGGTCGGCGGCGAGCGCGGCGTACGCGGGCGCGGGCAGGTCGGTGCGCGAGGCGAGTCGCTCCCGCAGGAACGGCGACGGGGCGTCGAGGTGCGGCAGGACGTCTTCGACGGACGCAGCCGGATGTCCGAGCGCGGCCTGCAGAATCGTCTGCCGCGCGAACTGGTGGCTCCCGTCGCACGCCGCCCCGCCCGGCAGGGCGCAGTCCGCGTCCGGGCAGTCCGGCGGATGCACCCACGGGACGGGATGCCGCTTGCAGACGTCACAACCGGCAAGCGGGGGACGGTTGTTGATCAGGTCGGCCAGAACGGCCGACGGCGCGTCCTCGTTGACGCCGAGCGCCGCCCGGACGTGCTCCGACGGGTGGGCGGCCAGCAGGGCGGCGATCTCCGGATCGGCCGTCGACTCGGCCAGCTCGACCACCACCGCGAGCTCGGGGTCGTCCGCCAGTCGCCGCGAGACCTCCGCCGGCAGCACCGGGCAGCGAGCCAACTCCTCTTTCAGCCCCGGGAGTTCGACAAGGACGTGGGCCCACTGCACGGGCGCCGCCCCGGCGCGCAGCAGCGCGAGCGCGGCGACGGGCCGCCGCGCCGGATCGACCTGCCCGGCCGTCAACTGCCCGCTCTCCACCAGCTCCCGGGCCTCCACCACGCCGCACTCCGCCAGCGCCGCCACCTGCCCCGCCGTCAGCCCGCTCCGCCCGGCCAACTCCATCGACAGCTCCGGCACCCCCACCAGCCGGTCCACCGCCTCCGCAGGCAGCCCCGGATTCTCGGCCAGCCCGGCCCACACGTGACGACGCATCCCCGCATCCTCCCCGAACACGCCCACCACCGCCGAGGAATTTCGCCTGCACCGACCGTCGGCTGGCTCGTCCACTGGAACTCCGCGGAGTACGCGCGCACCCGCGACATGCGCCAGAGCCTGGTCGGCGGCGGCCCGTACCTCGTGGACCGGCACGACGGAAGCATCCACTTCGTCCCCGTCACCACGTGGTTGACCGAGGACTGGGAGGAGCTCTACCTCCGGCAGGTCAAGGGCGTCAGGACACCTGACCCGCTGGTCTCCGCGGTCCGCTCACTCGTGCTCTCCGTCGGGGTCGTGGCCGCGATGAGCCACCTGCGCAAGCAGGCTCCGCGACTGAGCCTGCAGGAGGCCAAGGCCTACGTCCTGGACCTCCGAGACGGAGCCGAACCGTCGCAGGAGCTGGTGGACCTCACCCGAGAGCCGGAGCGGTGCCCGCCGCTGCCCATCCGCACGCTGGTCGGCCCGGTTCGGCGGAAGTCCGAGTGAGGGCCCGAGATCCAGGTGACGCCAACCGGCCGACGGAGCCCCGGTGGCCCGCCTACGGCTGTGGCCGCACTGCCGACGCGGGCAGATCGAGCACGCGGGCAACGGCCGCGACGACGGGGGCGGAGTGCTCGGGCAGCTGCCGACGTGCCCAATCGGTCGCCAGCGCAAGGAAGTTACCCAAGTCCCGTTCCGCACCCGCGAGCAGGCGGCGCAGCTCGGCCGGGGACAGCTCGATCACCGGGCTGTCGCGCTGCTCGGCGTTGACGGTGAGCCGAACCGTCTCCCCGTCCCGTTCCGCGACCGGCGACACGGGCTCGTGCCCGAACCAGAGCCGGCCGCCGTCGCTGTCGACGAGCGCGTGCCAGTCGCGCCAGTCCTCCAGGCCGTCACAGCACCCGGGCGCGACGAGGTCGAAAGGTCAGCAGGCCGTGCAGGAAGGCTTCGAGCGGGCCGGTCGGCCGTGGCCCGCAGCGCCCCAAGTCCGCACCCTCCAGCCGCCGCGCGAACGCCGCTCCGTCCAGCAACGCCAACGCTTCCGGGCCCGGAGCCCGTGCGATCCCCCGGCGCCTGACCCCTCGTCCGAACGTCGTGGAACTGGCGAGGTGTGTTCCGCGGTACCGGGAATGGGTGGCCGGCACGGCCGGTTGGAGCTGGCGGGTGGGCGGAGCGGCGGGCGTCCGGCGATGCGGACCTGCCGGTGGTTCGGGTCACGGTGACGCCGAGCAACGGTCGATGGGGGTGGGTGTTCGTGGAGCTGGGTGTCTACGGCCTGAGTGCCAAGGCGACGTTGGGGCCGGCCGATACGGCTCGACTAGCCCGCCGGGCAGAGGAGTTGGGCTACCGCTCCTGGTGGGTGGGGGACCACGTGGTGCTGCCCAGCCCCCGGGTGCCCGAATCGCCGATGGCGCCCACCGACCCGATTCTCGATCCCCTGGTGCACCTGTCCTATGTCGCCGCGCTGACCGAGCGGATGGAGCTGGGCACCGGAATCCTCATCCTGCCGCAACGCAATCCGGTGGTGCTGGCCAAGCAGGTCGCCAGCCTGGACGTGCTCTCCGAGGGCCGGCTGCTCCTGGGCGTCGCACCCGGCTACCTGGAGCCGGAGATGGCCGCGGTGGGCGTGCGGCTCTCCGAGCGCGGCGCCCGCACCGACGAGTACCTGGACGCGATGCGCCGGCTGTGGACGGAGCAGGAACCCGCCTTCCACGGCCGCTACGCGAACTTCGAACGCGTGGACGCGCACCCGCGCCCGGTGCGCCCGGACGGCCCGCGGATCGTGATCGGCGGGCACAGCCCGGCCGCGTACCGGCGGGCTGTCCTCAAGGGCCACGGCTGGATCGGCAACGGCAGCTCGCCGGACGACCTGGCCCGCCACCTCGAAGGACTGCGCAAGGCCGCGGCCGAGGTCTCCCGGCCGGCGCGGCTGGGCCCGTTGCAGATCAACTTCATGCAGATCGACCCGGTCGAGGTGGACGCGGACAGTGCGCTGCGCTACGCCGACCTCGGCGTCGACCGGCTGCTGCTCTACCCGCTGCCGCTGGAGGACCCGGCCGAGGTGGAGGCCTTTCTGGAGAGGCACGCCGGCCTCCCCCGCTGACTGTCCGGGCCACCGGCGCGGCCAGGTGACGTCCGGTCCGTGACGAGTCGCCTGCTCAGCCGGTGCCCTTCCACCCTCACGGCTTCTTCGGCGGCCCGCGCACCGAAGGCCGCTGCGCCGGCGACGCAGGCGGAGTTCGCCCGCACCGGCCCGATCGCCCACCGCCTCCCACTGCGCCCGGCCGCGCCGCGCGCGTGGGAGCGCGCGGGCCGGCCACGCCGCCGCAGGAGGCCGCACGGGCTGCCGGACGTGCGCACCGGGCCAGGTCCGCAAGCGGCTGATCGCCGAACAACTCCTGCGCGGCGCCCGCAGGTTGGCCCGCATCGGCGACATCCTGCACCGCCGTCCGCCCGGCGTCCGTCCGCCCACCCGGGCCGCCCGGCACGACCGCCTCACCACCTGCGGTCCTGACGAACCCCCGTGCAGTCCGGGCCACCGCAGCGCTCGTGGACATGCCCCCAGGAAGACCCGACGGGCCGCCCCACCCGCACCAGCCCCGCCGCCCCGCCGCCCGGCCCTGCCCGCTGCTCCCGCGGCGCGCCCGGACGCCCTCACGTTCCCCGTAAGCCGCCGACTCAACCTGTCGGATACCTCCAAACCCGCCGCACCCGAATCAGTACCGCCCAGCACCCGAACTCCCCTCCCCAGCTTGGCAGAGTGGCCATCAGTGACCGCTCCGGCCGACCGCCGACAGCGGACCTTGTTGTGCCATCTCCACAAAGGGAGCTCCACCGTGCACATGGAAACCGACAGCGTTCTGGTCACCGGCCTCGGCGCCACCACCCCGCTCGGCGGCACCGCCCCGGACACCTGGCGGGCGATGCTGGACGGCCGCAACGGCATTCGGGCGATCGACCGCCCGTGGGCGGCCGACCTGCCGATCCGGATCGCGGGCCGACTCGCCGTCGAGCCGTCCGAGGCGTTGGACCGCGTCGAGGCCCGACGCCTCGACCGCAGCGAGCAGTTGGCGCTGATCGCGGCCCGCGAGGCGTGGGCGGACGCGGGCCGGCCGGAGGTGGACGGCGAGCGGCTGGCGGTGGTGATCGGCACCGGCACCGGCGGGGCGGTGACCATGCTGGAGCAGGACGACGTGCTGGAGCGCTCGGGCGTACGCAAGGTCTCGCCGCACACGGTGCCGATGCTGATGGCGAACGGTCCGGCCGCCTGGGTCTCGATCGACCTGGGGGCGCGGGCGGGCGCCCACACTCCGGTCAGTGCCTGCGCGTCCGGCGCGGAGGCGGTGGCGCTCGGCCTGGACCTGATCCGCCTGGGCCGCGCCGACGTGGTGATCGCGGGCGGCACCGAGGCCTGCCTGCACCCGCTGCCGCTGGCGGGGTTCGCGCAGGCCCGCGCGCACTCGCTGCGCAACGACGCCCCGGAGCGCGCCTCCCGCCCGTTCGACCTGGACCGGGACGGTTTCGTGATCGGTGAGGGCGCGGCCGTACTGATCCTGGAACGCGCCTCGCTGCGGCCGGGCCGGCGTGCCTACGCGACCCTCGCCGGGGCCGCCGTCACCTCGGACGCCCACCACATCACCGCCGGCCACCCGGACGGGCAGAGCCGTGCGGTGCGCCGCGCGCTGGCCGAGGCCGGCCTCGCCCCGGAGCGGATCGGCATGGTGCACGCCCACGCCACGTCCACCCAGAAGGGCGACCTCACCGAGGCGGAGACCCTCGCCCGGGTGTTCGGCGCGCACCGCCCCGCCGTCACCGCGACCAAGTCGATGACCGGCCACCTGTTCGGCGCGGCGGGCGCCCTCGCCGCACTCGCCACGGCGTACTCCCTGCACGACCAACTCGTCCCGCCGATCCGCAACTTGACCGCCCCGGACCCGGCCGCCGACCTCGACCTGGTGACCGTCGCCGCCCGCACCGTCACCGCCGACGCCGCCCTCACCAACGCCTTCGGCTTCGGCGGCCACAACGCGAGCCTGGTCTTCACCCGCCGCTGACCGGACCGGCCCGACCGCCCGGGCCACCCGCCGCCCACCTCCCGGCGACCGGCCCGACCCGGCCCGCCGCGTCCAGCGCCTCCGCGAGCGCCGTCAACTCCCCTGCCCGCAACACGCGTTCGGTCGGCGGGAGCGGCACGTGCAGCGGCGAAAGCCACTCCTCGGGTATCGCCCCGACGCCGTACACGGCGCCCGCGAGGGCGCCGGTCACGGCGGCGGTGGTGTCGGTGTCGCCGCCGAGGTCGACGACGGCGCACAGCGCGGCCGGAAAGCTGTCGGTGGTGCGCAGCGCCCAGAGGGCCGACCCCAGGCAGGGCCAGACCGCGCCGTTGGACTCGGTGGCGAGGGCGGGGTGCCAGCCGTCCGCGAGCACACCGGCCCAGCGTTCGCGGTGCTCGTCGCGGACGGCGGCGAGCGTCGCCGGCACCGCGCCGAGCGGGTCCTCGCCGTCCAGGGCGCGGCGCAGCAGCTCGTGCAGGATCGCCGTGCCCTCCCATGCGGCGCCGTCGCCGTGGGTGAGTGCGGTGATCCGCCGGCCGGCGTCCATGGTGGCCTCCCGTCCGAGCGGTGCGAACCGGACGGCAGCGGTGGCGGCCCGCATCAGCGCGCCGTTCCCGGCGGCCCGGCCCTCGGTCTGGAAGTGGATCTGCGCGGCGACGTCCCACGGCAGGCCGCTGCCGAGGACGCACTCGGTGAGGATGCCGATGTCCTTCGGGTCGCCAGCCGCCCACGCCCGGAACCGGTCGAACAGCTCGGGCAGGTCGAGTCCTCCCGCGTCCAGCAGCGATTCGCCGAGGTGGACGGCCATCTGCGTGTCGTCGGTGGCCTCGCCGGGCTCCCAGCCGCCGCCTCCGCACATCGCCGAACCAACCGGAAAGCGCTTTCCCTCCCCCTCCACCACCCCAGCCCCGTCGCCACCCCGCGCGCCGCCCGCCCCACCCCCACCTGCCGCCGAACCAACCGGAAAGCGCTTTCCCCCACCAACCGGAAACCGCTTTCCGAACACCCCCGCAGCCCCGAACTCGAACGGCGCGCCCAGCGCGTCCCCCACCGCCGACCCGAGCACCGCCCCGACCACCCGGTCCCGCCGCCGCATGCCGCCTCCCCTCGCCGCCACCGTCCGGTGGGCGGTCCGGCCCCTCCGATAGCCTGGGGGCACGATGAACAACTCTTTCACCACCGCCTGGGGCACCTTCGAGCTGGCCCGCTTCCCGGAGCACCCGCGCGAGCAGCTGCGCGCCTGGGACGCCGCCGACGAGTACCTGCTGCGGCACCTGAAGGAGGGGCCGGGCGGCAGCGGACCCGTCCCGCTCGACGGCGCGGTGGTGGTGCTCGGCGACCGCTGGGGCGCGCTGTCCACGGCGCTCGCGGGGCCGGCCGGACCGCTGACGGCCATCACCGACTCGTACCTGTCCGCCCGGTCGATCGCCGCCAACCTGTCCCGCAACGGCGTGGCTCCGGCGTCGGTGGACGTCCGCACCACGCAGGACGAGCCGCCGCGACGGATCGACGTGCTGCTGGTCCGGGTGCCCAAGAGCCTGGCGCTGCTGGAGGACCAGCTGCACCGCCTGGCCCCCGCCCTGCACGAGCACTCCCTCGTGCTCGGCGCCGGCATGGTCACCGAGATCCACACCTCCACCCTCCAGCTGTTCGAGCGGATCCTCGGCCCGACCCGGACTTCGCTCGCCGTCCGCAAGGCCCGCCTGATCCACACCACCCCGGACGAGTCCCTGGTCCGCCCGGCCAACCCGTGGCCGCTGCGCTACCGGCTCCCGGACGACATCGGCGTCCTGTCGGGCCGCCAGGTCGCCAACCAGGCGGGCGTGTTCTGCGCCGACCGCCTCGACATCGGCACCCGCTTCTTCCTCCAGCACCTCCCCGACCTGCGCGACGCCCGCCGGGTGGTCGACCTCGGCTGCGGCAACGGCATCGTCGGCACCGCCGCCGCCCTGGCCGCCCCGCACGCCGAACTCCTCTTCGTGGACGAGTCGTTCCAGGCGGTGGCGTCCGCCGAGGAGACCTTCCGCAGCAGCCTCGGCCCGGACGCCCGCGCCGAGTTCCTGGTCGGCGACGCCCTCGCGGACGTCCCGGACGCCTCGGTGGACGTGGTCCTGCTGAACCCGCCGTTCCACTCCCACCAGGCCACCACGGACGCCATCGCCTGGCGGATGTTCACCGGCGCCCGCCGCGTCCTGCGCCCGGGCGGCGAGCTCCGCGTGGTCGGCAACCGCCACCTCGGCTACCACGTCAAGCTGCGCCGCCTGTTCGGCAACTGCCGCACGGTGGCTGGCAGTCCGAAGTTCACCGTCCTCAGCGCCGTCCGCCGCTGACCTCCCCCGGACCGCGAACCGCCGCCGCAGGCCGACAGAAAACCGCCCCCGGGCGCCCGCGCCAAGCTCGCGTCCGGCCGCCCCCGGGCGGAAGGTTGGACCATGCGGAGACTCATCTACGGCATGAACCTGACCCTGGACGGCTTCATCGCCGCCCCCGGCGACGACATCGGCTGGAGCGGGCCGCCGAGCCCCGAGCTGTTCCGGTGGTGGCTCGACCACGAGCGGGCGAGCAGCCTGTCGCTGTACGGGCGCAAGCTGTGGGAGACGATGAGCGCCTACTGGCCGACCGGCGACCAGCAGCCCGGCGCGACCCCGGCGGAGGTCGAGTTCGCGCGGAACTGGCGGGCCACACCGAAGCTGGTGTTCTCCTCGACGATCACCGACGTCGACTGGAACACCCGCCTGTTCGCGGGCGACGCGGTCCCCGAGATCAGGCGCCTCAAGTCCGAGGACGGCGGCCCGATGACCATCGGCGGCGCCACCCTCGCCGGGGCGGCCATGCGCGCCGGACTGATCGACGAGTACGTGATCGCCACCCACCCGGTCCTGGTGGGCGGCGGCACCCCGTTCTTCACCCCGCTGGACGGCTGGGTGAACCTGAGCCTGCTGGAGACCCGGACGTTCCCCGGCGGCGTGGTCCTGACCCGGTACGGGACGAGGCACCCGACGGGCCGCTGAGCGCCTCGCCGGCCCTGCGGCCCGAGCGTCCGCCAGGGGCCGACGTCGGACCCGTCCGGCCGGTGCCCTAGGGTGAGCGCCGTTTCGCCGTGGACGCCTGAGCTGTCGACCGACCCGCGGCCGAGCACCACCGCCCAGGGGAGGCCGACCCATGAACACCGCACCGCCCGCCCCGGGAGCCCCCGCTCCCGAGGCCCCGGCGCCGACCTGCTTCCGACACCCCGCCCGCGAGTCGTACGTGCGCTGCACCCGCTGCGACCGCAACGTCTGCCCGGACTGCCGGCGCGACGCCGCGGTCGGCTACCAGTGCGTGGAGTGCGTCAAGTCCGGCCACCAGGGCGTCCGGCAGGCCCGCACCGCGTTCGGCGGCCGGATCACCTCCCGGCCGTACGCCACCCTGGTGCTGATCGCGCTGAACATCGCCGCCTACGCGCTCGAACTGGTCCGTCCCGCGACGGTCTCCCAGTTCGACATGCTCGGCTCCGGCCTGCTCCCCGACCACCCGGGCGACGACCCGAGCGACGTGGCGACGCTGTTCCACTGGGCCGGCGTGGCGCACGGCGAGTGGTACCGGATGCTCACCGGCGCGTTCCTGCACCTCACTCCGGACGCGAACACCGCCTTCGGGCCGATCGCGATCACCCACATCGTGTTCAACATGTACTGGCTGTGGACGCTCGGCCGGGTCGTCGAGGACCGCCTGGGCGTCCTGCGCTTCCTCGGCCTCTACCTGCTGTCCGCCCTCGGCAGCTCGACCCTGGTCTACCTGCTCGCCCCGCACACCGCGGCCCTCGGCGCGTCCGGCGCGGTCTTCGGCCTGGCCGGCGGCTACTGGGTGCTCAGCCGCCGCCAGGGCTACGACCCGCTCGGCGGAAGCCAGTTGATGGTCACCATGGTGCTGTGGATGGTGGTCTCCGCCGGCTTCACCTCCTGGCAGGGCCACCTCGGCGGCCTGCTCACCGGCATCGCCTCCGGGGCCGCCCTCGCCGTCGCCCCGCGCCGGCAGCGCGGCCTGGTCCAGGCCGTCTGCCTGGCCGCCGTCCTGCTGCTGCTCGCCACCCTCGGCTACGCCGCCACCGGCCGCCTGGACGCTTTCTGACGGTCCGTCAGCCCGCGACGGTCTCCCGCACCGCCGCGCCGAGCAGCGCCGCCGCCTCCCGCAGCCGCTGCTCGGCAACTCCCGCGTATCCCAACGCAATTGCCGGGTCCCCGGGCGCGAGTCGCCCCGGCGCCACCGTCGCCACCCGCACCCCGCGGCGCAGCGCCGCGTCCGCCACCGCCTGCTCATCCGCGCCGTCCGGCAGGTCGACGTACAGGTGCAGCCCGGCGGCCACGCCCCGCGGTCGGGCCTGCGGCAGGCACCGCGACAGCGCCTCCACCAGGGCGTCGCGGCGGGCCCGGTAGCGGGGGCGGACGGCGCGCAGGTGGCGGTCGTAGCCGCCGCTCTCCAGCAGTGCGGCGAAGGCGAGTTGGTCGATCGCGCCGGTGCCCAGATCGGCGTACCGCTTGGCCTGCGCGAACTCCTCCACCAGGTGCTCCGGCAGTACCGCCCAGCCGAGCCGCAGCCCGGGCGCGAGCGTCTTGCTGAGCGACCCCAGGTACACCGTCCGCTCCGGCGCCAACCCCTGGACGGCGCCCAGCGGTTCGCGGTCGTAGCGGAACTCGGCGTCGTAGTCGTCCTCGATCACCAGGCCCCCGGCCCGCGCCCACGCGGCCAGTTCGGTCCGCCGCCGCGCCGACAGCACCACCCCCGTCGGGTACTGGTGCGCCGGCGTGACCAGCACGGCCTGCGCCCCGCTGGACACCAACTCCCGTACCACCAGCCCCTCTTCGTCCACCCGGACGCCCACCGGCCGCACCCCGTGCGCCCGCAGCAGCTCCAGCGTGCCCGGCGACCCGGGGTCCTCCACCGCGATCCGCCGCCGCCCGCCGGCCGCCAGCACCTGCACCAGCAGCGCCAGCCCCTGCCCCACTCCGCTGACGACGGCCACCCGTTCCGGCCGCGCCACCACCGCCCGCACCCGCCCCAGGTACGCGGCCAACTCCCCGCGCAGCTGCGGGAGTCCGGCCGGATCCGGGTACCCCAGCTCGCTGTTGGCGGCCCCCTGCAGGGCGCGCCGCACCGCCGCCGCCCACGCCGCCCGCGGAAACACCCCCAGGTCCGGCGTGCCCGGCTTCAGGTCGTACCGCGGCTCGGCCGGCGCCGCCCGCACCACCTGCCGCGGCCCGGCCGCCACCGCCCCCGCCGCGACCCGCGTCCCCGACCCGCGCCGCCCCACCAGGTAACCCTCCGCGGCGAGTTGCTCGTACGCCTCCACCACCACCCCGCGCGAGACCCCCAGCTCCGCCGCCAGCGCCCGGCTCCCCGGCAGCCGCTCCCCCACTCCCAACCGGCCCTCCCGCACCGCCCCCCGCAGCCCCCGCACCAGCCGCCCCACCAGGTCGCCGGACCCCGTGCCCCACTCGATCAGCAACTCCCGCATGCCTCCCATCATTTCGGACCCCGGAGCCGACCCGCCGCCAAGTGGTCCTCTCCACCGTCCCCTCAGTGGCCCTGGGAGCCGGACCACTGGGCCCCTACCGTCACAGCCATGCCCCTCACCACCCCCCGCGCCACCGGCACCGCTCACGCCGCCGCCTCCCTCCGCGCCGCCGCCGCGATGACCCTCCTCGGCTGCTCGACCGGAGTCACGGCCGCGTTCTCCAGCTACCCGGTCGCCGCCGGCCAGGCCCTCCGCTACGCGCTCGCCGCCGCCGTCCTCCTCCCGCTCGCCCGCCGCCGGCCGGGCCCCGGCGCCCGCCCCACCCGCCGCGACCTGGCGCTCCTGCTCGCCCTCTCCGCCACCGGCCTGTTCGCATTCAACCTCCTGCTGGTCACCGCCCTGCGCCACACCGACCCGGCGGTCGTCGGCAGCGTCGTCGGCTGCACGCCGCTCCTGCTGGGCGTCCTCGGCCCGCTGCTGTCGCGCCGCCGCCCGGCCGCCCGGCTGCTCCTCGCGGCGGTGCTGGTGGTGGTCGGGGCGGCGCTCACCCAGGGCTTCGGCTCCGGGGACGCCCTCGGGCTGCTGTGCGCGACCGGCACCCTGCTCTGCGAGGCCGCGTTCTCCCTGCTCGCCGTGCCCCTGCTGCCGCGGCTCGGCGCGGTGCGGGTCTCGGCGTACACCACCGCCCTCGCCGTCCCGCTGTTCGCCGTCACCGCGGCCCTGTCCGGCGTCCCGCCGCGCCTGCCGACCGCCGCCGAACTCCTCGCGCTGCTCTTCCTCGGCCTCCTGATGACCTGCGTCGCCTTCCTGCTCTGGTACTCGGCGCTGACCCGCCTGGCCCCGGAGCACGCGGGCCTGTTCGGCGGCCTGATCCCGCTCACCGCCGCCCTCTCCGGCGCCGTCCTCACCACCACCGCCCCGACCCCGCTCCAGCTCCTCGGCGCCGTCCTGGTCACCGCCGCCCTCCTCCTCGGCCGCCCCCGCCGGAGCGCCGACACCGACCCGACCACCGCCACCGACCCGACCACCGCCACCGCGCCCGCCCCCACCCCCGCCGGCTGACGCCACTCGTCCGGACGGCAGCCGCTGTCGCACCCCCGAACGCTCCCCCTAGGCTGGCCGCGATGACTCTCGACCGCCGCACCGTGCTGCGTTCCACCGCCCGCCTGGCCGCCGTCACCGCCACGGCCGGGCTCACCGCCACCTGCAGCGCCGCCACCGACGGCAGCCGCGACCACACCACCTCCGTCGCGGCCCGCCCCCAGCCCTCCCACCTGGCCGAGAGCACCCGGACCCCGAACGCCGAAGCACCCTCCGCGGCACCCGCCGAACCAACCCCCTCCGCCTTCGCCCTGCCGCCCCTCGCCCCCGACACCCCGCAGGAAGTGGTGCGCGGCCCGCACACCCGCCCCCGGCTCGCCCTGACCTTCCACGGCCAGGGCGACCCGGCGACCGCCACCGCCCTGCTCACCGCCGCCGAACAGCGCGGCGCCCGCCTGACGGTGCTGGTGGTGGGCAGCTGGCTGGACGAACAGCCGCAGATGGCGCAGCGGATCCTCGACGGCGGCCACGAACTCGGCAACCACACCCAGAACCACCTCGACATCTCCGCGCTGCGCCCGGAGCAGGCCCGCGACGAGATAGCCCAGTGCGCCGAACGCCTTGAGCGCCTGACCGGTTCGATAGGCCGCTGGTTCCGGCCGTCCGCCGCGCAGTTCGCCACCCGGATGGTCAAGGAGCAGGCGCAGCAGGTCGGTTACCAGCACATCCTGTCCTTCGACGTCGACCCGCTCGACTACACGGACCCGGGGCCGGACGCCGTCACCGGGCGAATACTGAGGTCCGCGTCCGCCGGTTCGATCGTCGCCCTGCACATGGGCCACCCGGGCACCGTCGCCGCCCTCCCGGCCGTCCTCGACGCGCTGGCCGCGAAGAACCTGCACGCGGTCACCGCCTCCGAACTCTGCTCGTAGCAGAGCCCCCTCAACTCCCCGTCCCCGCCCGTGCGATGCTCGCCCCATGCGCTATCTCTTCCTCGGCGCCGGCGCGGTCGGCGGCACCATCGGCGGACGTCTCCACCAGAGCGGCCACGACGTGGTCCTGGTCGCCCGCGGCCCGCACCTGGCGGCGCTGCGCGCGGACGGCCTGCGGCTGACCACCCCGGACGGCGCGCACCGGCTGCCCGTCCCGGCGATCGGCGGGCCGGAGGAGATCGACCTGCGGCCGGACGACGTGCTCGTGCTGGCGGTGAAGACCCAGCACTCGGCGGAACTGCTCGACCGGTGGGCGCCCCGCCCGGTCGCGGGCGGCGGCACGGCGGGTGAGCGGCTGCCGCTGGTGTGCGCGCAGAACGGGGTGGAGAACGAGCGTCTGGCGCTGCGCCGCTTCGCCCGGGTGTACGGGATGTGCGTGTGGCTGCCGTCCACGCACCTGGAGCCGGGCCGGGTCTCGGCGGCGGGCTCGCCGCGCTCGGGCATGCTGCACCTGGGCCGCTACCCGAGCGGGGCGGACGGCCTCGCGGAGCGGATCGCGGCCGACCTGGCCGACTCGTTCTTCGACGCGCCGGTGACCGACCGGGTGATGGACTGGAAGTACGCGAAGCTGCTGGGCAACCTCGGCAACGCCCTGGAGGCGGTGGCCGGTCCGATCGACGGCGAGCTGCGCAAGGGGGTCTGGGAGCGGGTGCAGGCGGAGGGCCGGGCGGTGCTGGCCGCCGCCGGCATCGCCCACCCGTCGGCGGAGCAGCAGCGCGCGGTGCGCGCCGATCGCATCACCCTGGCCCCGCTGGACGGCGCGGAGCGCGGCGGCGGTTCGTCCTGGCAGAGCCTGGTGCGCGGCACCGGCGACATCGAGGCGGACTGGCTGAACGGCGAGATCGTGCTGCTCGGCCGGCTGCACGGCGTCCCGACCCCGGTCAACGCCGCGCTCCAGCGCCTGGCCGGCGCCTTCGCCCGCGAGGGCCGCCCGGCGGGCTCGCTCCCCGACTCCGAGCTGGCCGCCCTCCTCGCGCACTGATCATCAGGCCATCGGATCGTCGTCCCCGTACGGCCGCAGCCGCAGCGTCCGCGCGTCCGCCGCCCGGATCGTCTCCGCGGCGGCGACCAGCGTCTCCAGGTTGTCGCGCCCGGCGTGCACGAAGCGCCCGTGCAGCGCGTCGAAGCGCCCGCGCGCCGCGTCGACGGTGACGGCGACCATGTACGGGATGGAGCCCCACACCGTGGTGTCCCGGAACATCGGCATGCCGGCCGTCATGTCGGTCTCGACGGCGCCGGGGCTGATGTCGAGCACCACGATGCCGTGCTGCCCGACCGAGTCGGCGATGTTGTCGGAGAGCCGCAGCAGCGCGCCCTTGGACGTCGCGTACGCGGTGTAGTTGCCGTCGGGCCGCAGCGCGAAGCCGCTGTTGAGGTTGACGACCCGGCCCCGGCGGCGCTCCACCATGCCGGGCAGCACGTGGCGCAGCAGGTTGTAGGGGCCGCGCAGGTTGGTTTCGACGACCTGCCACCACTGGGCGGGGTCGGTCTCCCAGATCGGCACCTCGGCGCGGTCGACCTGTCCGGCGTTGTTGACCAGCAGGTCGAGCGGGCCGAGGTCGCGCTCGACGGACCGGACGGCTTCGCGGACGGCGCCGGGGTTGCACACGTCGGCGGTGACGGCGACGCCGCGCGAGCCGTGGCGGACGCACTCCTTGAGGGTGTCGATCAGGGTCTGCTGGGTGCGGCCGAGCAGTCCGACGGCCATGCCCTCGGCGGCGAGGCCGACGGCGATCTCCCGTCCGATGCCGCGCCCGGCGCCGGTGACCAGTGCGACCTGCCCGGCGAGTGATCCGGTTCCCATCCGTCTGCTCCCTCCTGCGGCTGAACGTTCGCATTCTGGTCCCCGGCCGTGAGACGGGCGCGGGCGCACCGCCGACGCTCACCCGATCGGGAGCGCCCGGCCGGGGAGCCCGGCCGAGGAGCCCGGCCGGGACGGTCCGGGGTGAACGAGCGTTAAGGCAGGTAGTACCGTCGTCCGGGCGGACCGCCGGGCCCCGACCGGGGTGCGGCGGCCGTGACACCACCGGCTGGGTGACCCCCAGCTCCACGTGAAGGGCATCTGAGTGAGTGACATCGCGCGTGTCGGAGTAGTCGGCTGCGGCCTCATGGGGTCGGGCATCGCCGAGGTCTTCGCCCGTTCCGGCCTGGACGTGCTGGTCTCGGAGGCCAGTGGCGAGGCGCTGGAGCTGGGCCGGACCCGGCTGACCAACTCCCTGGAGACCGCCGTTCGGCGCGGCAAGCTGACCGAGGAGCAGCGCGACGAGGCGCTGTCCCGGCTGGCGTTCACCACCGACCTGGCGGACTTCCACGACCGGGACCTGGTGGTCGAGGCGGTCGCCGAGCGCGAGGACATCAAGGTCAAGATCTTCCAGACGCTGGACCAGGTGGTGGCCCGCCGCGACGCGATCCTGGCGTCGAACACCTCCTCGATCCCGATCGTGAAGCTGGCGGCGGCGACCGGCCGGCCGGAGCAGGTCATCGGCCTGCACTTCTTCAACCCGGCGCCGGTGCAGAAGCTGGTCGAGGTCATCCCGACGCTGACCACCTCGGCGGAGACCACCACCCGGGCCGAGCAGTTCGCCGTGGACGTGCTCGGCAAGGAGCCGATCCGGGCCCGCGACCGGGCCGGTTTCGTGGTCAACGCGCTGCTGGTGCCGTACCTGCTGTCGGCGGTGCGGATGTTCGAGTCGGGCGTGGCCACGGCCGCGGACATCGACAAGGGCATGGAGGCGGGCTGCGCCCACCCGATGGGCCCGCTGCGGCTGTGCGACCTGATCGGCCTGGACACCATCGTCTCGATCGCCGAGTCGATGTACGAGGAGTACAAGGAGCCGCTGTACGCGGCCCCGCCGCTGCTGTCGCGGATGGTGGACGCGGGCCTGCTGGGCCGCAAGTCCGGCCGCGGCTTCTACGACTACACCGCGTAGACCCGCTGTGCCCCGGCCGTCCCCCGCGCCACCGTGCAGGGGGACGGCCGGCGCCGGCTCAGGGTGTGGCGTAGCGGGCGATGTCGACCACCCGGCAGCTGACCGGGCCCTGGGGGTCGGCGGTGCCCTGGGCCTGTTCGAGGGCGTCCTGCGCGGGGGCGAGGGAGCTGGCGGCGGCGACGCCCTCGGTGATCTGGCGGCCGGCGCCGTCGAGGAAGGCCACCTGCACCACGTAGTTGCTGGTGGTGGCGGAGTGGTTGGTGATCCGGACGGTGGCCGCGGGCCAGTGCAGCTGGTCGTCGACGGCGCAGGCGGTGAGTTCGACGTCGCCGCTGCCCCGGTCGGCCTCGATCGCCAGGCCGTATCCGCCGTCGGCCGGCGCGCAGCCGGCCACCGCGAGGACGGCGGCCAGGCAGGCGGCGGTGACGGTCGCTCGGATGCGCATGGCTCCCCCTCGGAAACGGGCGCGGGTCGGTGTCGACGCTACCGATCGGCCGGGGCCCACTGTCCCAGTTGTGTCCGAGTTGTAATAACGGTGCGCACTATGTGTGTTGACGAACCATCGACAACCGTAAGCGCGCCCGGCCCCACCCGCGGTGGCCGGGCGCGCGGTCCGGGCGCGCTGTCCGGTGCTCGGATCAGCTGTTGATCTGGTACGAGTCCCCGTAGACCTTCCACTTCAGCGGCGGGTTGAGGTCGAAGTTCTTGGCGTTCAGGAACACCCGCTGCTCGGTGTCGACCCGGCTGGTGTCGGCGTGCGCCTCCTCCTGCTTCATGACCACCTTGCGGGCGTCCAGGAAGGCGTTCAGGTAGGCCGCCTCGTCGCCGCCCTGCGCGGGCGTCTTGGCCTTCTTCATGGCGGCGGCGCGGATGCCGCCGAAGGAGTCGGAGCTGTTGCCGGGACCGTGCATCACGATGGCGTCGTAGTAGACGAACTGGCCGAGCGCCCGCAGCCCGTCGGACTTGGCCTGCTTCACCGAGGGGTTGAAGTAGACCCGGTCGCGCTCGTCGTTCTGCGCGGTCTGGAAGACGCTGTCCTTGGCGGCGGTCTTCCAGTCGTTGACGAAGGCGCTGCCGAGGCCGGAGTGCGAGTCGCTGCCGTTGACCTTCTTCAGCGCGGGCAGGTACTTCGCCAGCACGTTGCCGGACTTGAGGTCGGTGTAGTGCTGCACCAGCTCCAGCATGTCGCCGGTGCCGGAACAGAAGCCGATGATCCCGGCCGTGTAGCCGCGGCCGTCGCCGATGTCCTCGATGTACCCGTACTGGGCCTTCCAGTCGAGCGAGGAGTTCTCCGCCGAGGACACCAGCTGCATGGCGATGTCCTTCTTGTGCGGGTCGTCCAGCCCCACGGACGCCGCGGCGGCGGTGCCCGTCCCGGCGGTGGCCAGGGTGAGCGGGAGGGCGGCGAACAGGACCGCGAGGGCGGCGCGGGTGGTGCGGTGCTTGGTCTGCATCTGACGCTCCGTCGGCCGGCTGCGGGCACGGGGGCGCCCGCAGGAGAGGGTTAGGAAAGTTTCCTAACCAGGATTGAAGCGCCCGCCCGGCGACCCCGCAAGACGTCCGACCGCAACTGACGGGTACTCGCCAACCGATCCGGCGGAAAACCGCTGGCCACCCGCCGCCGCACCCGCCAAGCTGTCCCGGATGATGATTCGCGACGCCACCCCCGAGGACTGGAACGCCATCTGGCCGTTCTTCCACCGCATCGTCCGCGCCGGGGAGACCTTCACCTACCCGGTCGACCTCACGGCCGACACCGCCCGCGACTGGTGGCTGCTGACGGCGCCCAACCGCACCGTCGTCGCCGTCGGCGAGGACGGCACGGTCCTCGGCACCGCCAAGATGAACAACAACCAGTGGGGCAACGGCGCGCACGTCGCCAGCGCCAGCTTCATGGTCGACCCCGACCACGCCGGCCGCGGCACCGGCCGCGCCCTGTGCGAGCACGCCCTCGACTGGGCCCGCCAACAGGGCTTCGCCGCCATGCAGTTCAACGCGGTCGTCGCCAGCAACGCACCGGCCGTGCACCTGTACGAGTCACTCGGGTTCACGGTCCTCGGCACCGTCCCGGAGGGCTTCCGCCACCCCGTCCTCGGCCCGGTCGGGCTGCACATCATGCACCGGCCGCTGTAGACCGCACCTCACGCACCGCCCGACGCCCGCACCTCACGCACCGCCCGCCGCAACACCGCCCGCCGCCCGCACCGCCCGCCGCGAGGCCGCCGTCACCAGCAGCGAAACGACGGCCAGAGCGGCGATCGCCCAGCCCGGGTCGACGGCCTGCGCGAGCGCCCCGGCGATCGCCGCGCCGATGCCCTGCCAGGTGATCCGCCCCGCCGACTCCACGCCCTGCACCTGGCCGCGCTCCGCGTCCGGCGTCAACGCCAGCAGCCGCTCCTGCAACGGCAGCGTCGCCGCGAACCCCGCCCCGGCCACGCCCACCAGCAGCGCCGCCACCGGCAGCGGGGGCCGCAGCGCCAGCAGCAGGAACGGCCCGGCCAGCAGCAGCCGCAGCAGATACGCCCACCGCGCCCGCCCGGCCCGGTCCAGCAGCCGGCCGACCACCAGGTCGCCCACCAGCATCCCGGCCGAACCCGCCGCCAGCAGCACGCCCGCCCAGGTCGGCCGGTACGGCAGGAACAGCGCCTCGCAGCCCACGACCAGCCCGTTGGGCACCCACAGGTTCAGCAGCAGCGCCCGCCGCCCGGGCCGGCCGAGCAGCGCCACGTTGCCCTGCCAGGTCTCCCGCAGGCCCGGCCGGCGCGCCGCCCGCACCGAGCGCTCCCGCACCGTCGCCGCCACCACGGCCGTCGCCAGCGCCCCCAGCACCCCCGCCAGGCCGAAGACCTGGTACGGGCTCAAGACCGCCAGCAGCGCCCCGCCGAGCGCGAAGCCGAGCACCGACGCGCCGCCCGCCGTGATGTTCATCAGCGACCGGGCGGGCGCGTAGCCGGCCGCCGGGACGATCTCCGTCAGCAGCCCCATCCGGGCGCCCGTGCCCAGCGACTGGAAGTACCCCACCACCAGCAGCAGCGCGAACCGGGCGAGCAGCGGCAGCCCGGGCACGGCCTGCGCGGCGACCGCCGCCAGCGACAGCCCGTGCAGCGCCACCAGGGTCCGCCGCGGCCGCCCGCCGTCCGCGACCGACATCAGCGTCAACGCGCCCGCCACCGCCGCGAACGAGGACCCGAACATGCTCAGCGCCGTCAGCAGCGGCGACCCGGTCCGCGCCTGCACCAGCGACCCCAGCGCGAACCCGGACAGCGTCCCCGCCGCCGCCGTCAGCGAGAAGCTCACGTACAGCCCGGCGAACTCCCGCTGCCGCAGCAGCTCCAAGTACCCCACCGGACGGGCGGATCGGCCCGTCCCCTTGCCCAACACCGTGTCAGAAGTCATAAAAAAAGCCTCCGACGCTGCCGCGGGCGCGTTCGGAGACCAACACAGGGACCATAGCAGCAGCGCCGCCGAAACCGCCAACCGTGCTGTCCCGCACACCTTTTGGGGACCGGACCCGCCCCCGCGGCCGTTCTGGCACAGTGTCCCCCATGCGATCCGTCATCACCCGCACCGCCCTGGGCTGCCTGGCCCTCGGCGTCGCCCTCACCCTCACCGGGTGCGACTTCCCGGGCACCGGCTCCAAGAGCGCCGCCAAGTCGCCCGCCGCCGCCGAGCCCTCGGACGACAACTGGGACCAGGCGATCGACGCCGAACTCAACCTGCTCAGCGGCCTGAAGGGCATCAACCCGGACCTGATCGCCGATCAGCAGAAGGCCATCGACGCCGCCGCCGACCTCTGCAAGGAGATCAAGAAGCCCTCCGCCGACAGCGCGGGCCTCGGCGCCCTCGCCGTGAGCAAGTTCCCCGACGCCCAGGGCCTCACCCCCGCCGACGGCGACAAGATCGTCGCCGTCCTCAAGGACACCACCTGCAAGTAGCCCCACCCGCGGACACGACGGAGCCCCGCCGCGCCACGACCCGAAGGTCCCCAAGGCGCGGCGGGGCTCCGCCCGTTGCGTCAGGCCCCGCGCAGCACCGCGCCGGTGCGCTCCGCGGCCACCGCGACCGCCGACCCGCGGGCCGCCGACGCCTCGTCCGCGGTCAGCGTCCGGTCCGCGGCACGGAAGCGCAGCGTGTACGCCAGCGACTTCTTGCCCGCACCGGCCTGCTCGCCCGTGAACACGTCGAACAGCCGCAGCGACTCCAGCAGTTCGCCCGCGCCCTCGCGCAGCGCCGACTCCACGTCCGCCGCGTGCACGCCCGCGTCCACGATCAGCGCCACGTCCTGCGTCGCCACCGGGTACGACGACACCGGCGGGCCGGACACCCGGCGGCCGTCCTCGAACACCAGGTCCAGGTCGAGCTCCATCGCGGCGGTGCGCTCCGGCAGGTGCATCGCCTTGACGACGCGCGGGTGCAGCTCACCGGCGTGGCCGACGACCACGTCGCCGACCAGCAGCTCGGCGCAGCGCCCCGGGTGCCACGGCGCGTACTGCGCCTGGCGGACCGTCAGCTCCACGCCCGCGGCCGCGGCGACCGTGCGGGCCGCCTCGATCGCGTCCGCCCAGCCGGACGGCGCGCCCTTGCCCCACCAGCCCGACGGCAGCCGCTCGCCGGTCAGCGCGACGGCGACCCGGCGCGGCTGGTCGGGCAGCGCCGCGTTCAGCTCGGCGAGCTGCTCCTCGGTCGGACGGCGGTCCACCGGCAGCCGCGGCGCGACCTTCGGCTCGGCCTTCGGCAGGAACACCGTGCCGGTCTCGAACAGCGCCAGGTCGGTGTTGCCCCGCCCGACGTTGCGGCGCAGCGCGCCCAGCAGGCCCGGCAGCAGCGTGGTGCGCAGCGCCGGCTCGGCGTCGTTCAGCGGGTTGACCAGCTTCACGGTGCGCCGCCGCGCGTCGTCCGCGTCCAGGCCGAGGCCGTCGAACGCGGCGTCGCCGACGAACGGGTACGCGTTGATCTCCACGTAGCCGGCGCCGGCCAGCGCCACGCCGACCCGGCGGTGGAAGCGCTGCGCCTCGCTCAGGCCGCGGCCGGGCGGCACGATCGGCATCCGGGCGGGGACGTTGTCGTAGCCCTCCAGCCGGACGACCTCCTCGACCAGGTCGTACGGGTCGGTCAGGTCGGGCCGCCAGGACGGCGGGGTGACCTCCAGCACGTCCGCGCCGACGACCGTGCAGCCGACCTCCTGGAGGCGGCGGGCGACGGTCTCGCGGCCGTACTCGGCGCCGGCCACCCGGTCCGGCAGGCCGGCGTCGATGGCGATGGTGCGCACCGGGTGCGGGGCGGCGATGTCGGTCACCCCGGCCTCGGCGGTGCCGCCGGCGATCAGCACCAGCAGGTCCACGGCGCGCTGCGCGGCGGCCCGGGCGGCCTCCGGGTCGACGCCGCGCTCGAAGCGCTTGGACGCCTCGGAGGGCAGCTTGTGGCGCTTGGCGGCGCGGGCGATCGCGACCGGCTCGAAGTGCGCGGCCTCGATGATGATCTCGGTGGAGCCGGTGACGACGCCGGTCTCCGGGTCGGTGACGGGCTCCAGGATCTCGGTGCTCGCCCCGCCCATCACGCCGGCCAGGCCGATCGGGCCGGAGTTGTCGCAGATCAGCAGGTCCTCGGCGGACAGCTTGCGCTTGACGCCGTCCAGCGTGGTCAGCGTCTCCCCGTCGGTGGCGCGGCGGACCAGGATCGGCCCGTCGACGCGCTCGCGGTCGTACGCGTGCAGCGGCTGGCCGACCTCCAGCATCACGTAGTTGGTGATGTCCACGGCCAGCGAGATCGGCCGGATGCCGGACTTCTGCAGGCGGCGCTGCAGCCAGATCGGCGACTGCGCGGCCGGGTTCACGCCGGTGACGGTGCGGGCCACGAAGCGGTCGCAGCCCACCGGGTCGGCGACCTTCACCAGGTAGCCGTAGGAGTTCGCCGGCGGCACGTCCAGCAGCGCCGGGTCGGCCAGCGGCAGGCCGTACGCGGCGGCGGCCTCGCGGGCCACGCCGCGCATCGACAGGCAGTAGCCGCGGTCCGGGGTGACGGCGATGTCGAGCACCTCGTCGACCAGCTGCAGCAGCTCGATCGCGTCGGTACCGGCCTCGTACTCCGGCGGCAGCACGATGATGCCGTTGTGGTCGTCGCCCATGCCGAGCTCGCGGGCGGAGCAGATCATGCCGGCCGAGGTGTGGCCGTAGGTCTGCCGGGCGGAGATCGGGAACGGGCCGGGCAGCACGCCGCCGGGCAGGATCACCACGACCTTGTCGCCGACCTGGAAGTTGGTCGCGCCGCAGACGATCTCCTGCGGCTCGCCGGTGCCGTTGGCGTTGCCGACGTTGACGAAGCAGTGCCGGATCGGCTTCTTGAAGCCCGACAGCTCGTCGATCGACAGCACCTCGCCGACCACCAGCGGGCCCTTGATGTCGGTGCCGAGCTGCTCGACCGTCTCGACCTCGAGACCCGCGCGGACCAGCCGGGCCGCGACGTCGCGTCCGGTCTCGCCCGCCGGCAGGTCGACGTACTCGCGCAGCCAGGAAAGCGGGACGCGCATCAGATCTCCATCCCGAACGGGAGGGTGAAGCGGACGTCACCCTCGACCATGTCGCGCATGTCGGCGACGTTGTGACGGTTCATCAGGATCCGCTCCAGGCCCAGGCCGAACGCGAATCCGCTGTAGCGGTTCGGGTCGATGCCCGCGGCGACCAGCACGCGGGGGTTGACCACGCCGCAGCCGCCCAGCTCGATCCAGCCCTCCGAGGAGCAGGTCCGGCACGGGCGGTCGGGGTTGCCCACCGAGGCGCCGCGGCACACGAAGCACTGCAGGTCGATCTCGGCGCTGGGCTCGGTGAACGGGAAGTACGAGGGCCGCCAGCGCAGCTCCAGGCCGCCGCCGATCAGCTTCTCCACCAGCACCTCGATGGTGCCCTTCAGGTGGCCGAAGGTCAGGCCCTCGTCCACCGCGATCGCCTCGACCTGGCGGAACACCGGGGTGTGCGTGGCGTCCAGCTCGTCGGTCCGGTACACCCGGCCCGGGCTGACCGCGTACAGCGGCGGCTCGCCGGCCAGCATCGCGCGGATCTGCACCGGCGAGGTCTGGGTGCGCAGCACCATGCCGGAGTCGGCGGTGCCGTCGGGGGCCTCGACGAAGAAGGTGTCCTGCATCGAGCGGGCCGGGTGGTCGGCGTGCAGGTTGAGGGCGTCGAAGTTCAGCCACTCCGCCTCGACCTCGGGGCCGGACGCCACCTGGTAGCCCATCGCGACGAAGGTGTCCTCGATGCGCTCGGCGAGCGTGGTCAGCGGGTGCCGGGCGCCGCGCGGGACACGGCCGTAGGGCAGCGTGACGTCCACCGCCTCCTCGACCAGCACCCGGGCGTCGCGCTCCGCCTCCAGCTCGGCCTGCCGCTTGGCGAGGGCCTGGTTCACCGCTCCGCGGGCCTGGCCGATCAGCTTGCCCGCGGCGGCCTTGGCCTGCGGCGGGAGCGCGCCGATCTCACGGTTGGCGAGCGAGAGCGGGGAACGGTCGCCGGTGTGCGCGACCTTCGCCTGCTTGAGCTCGTCGAGGTCGGCGGCGGCGGCGAAGGCGGCGATCGCCTCGTCCCGGGCCTGTTCCACCACCTCGGGCTTGAGGGCCTCGACCTCGACCGGGTCGTACGACTTGTTGGGTGCCGACATCTCTATGCTTCCCGTGCTCCTGCTCGTGATCAGGTCTGCTGCCTCGCCGGGCGTCCGCGAGAACGCCAAGGGTCGAGTGTAGTCGCAGCCTGCGACCGGCCACGTGGGGCGACCGCGGGACGGAAGCGCTCAGAGCATGAAGTCCGGGACGCCGGCGGGCAGCACGAACCGGAACCTGGCCCCGCCGCCCTCCGCCCGGCTGATCCGGATCACCCCGCCGTGCGCCTCCACGATGCCCTTGACGATGTACAGCCCCAGGCCCGTCCCGCCGCGCTTGGAGCCCCGCCAGAACCGGGTGAACACCCGCGGCATCGCCTCCTCCGCGATGCCCGCGCCCTGGTCGCTGACGGTGACGGCGGTGCCCTCGATGGTCCGCGGCGGCGACCCGGCGTCCTCCACCACGTCCAGGGCCGGCCCCAGCTCGATCGTCACCGTGCCCTCGCCGTGCCGCACCGCGTTCTCCAGCAGGTTCGCCAGCACCTGGTCGATCTTGTCGGGATCGCCCCACTGCTCGCCCAGCGGCCCCGCCACCCGGATGTCGAACCGCTCCTCGGGGATGCCCGCCGCGACCTTCCCCTGCACGTGCCGGCGCACCGCCGCCGCCAGGTCCAGCCGCTGGCGGCGGATCTCCAGCCGGCCCGCGTCGATCCGCGAGATGTCCAGCAGCTCCGCGATCAACCGGGTCACCCGGTCCGCGTCCGCGTCGACGGTCTCCAGCATCACCCGCTTCTGGCCGTCGTTGAAGCGCTCCCACTTCGCCAGCAGCGTCGCCGTGAACCCCTTCACGCTGGTCAGCGGCGAGCGCAGCTCGTGCGCGACGGTCGCGATCAGCTCGGCGTGGCTGCGCTCGGTGCGCCGCCGCGCCTCGGTGCCGCGCAGCGTCACCACCACCCGCCGCACCGGCCCGCCCGGCCGCTCCCGCACGTAGCGGGCGCACACCAGCACTTCCCGCCCGCCGGGCAGCAGCAGGTTCCGCTCGGGCTGGCCGCTGCGCACCGCCAGGCCCCCGTACGGGTCGGTCAGCTGCCACCAGCGGCGCCCGTCCAGGTCCTCCAGCGGCAGCGCCCGCTCCAGCGCCACGCCGATCGCGCAGTGCGCGCTGCGGCCGGTGAGGCGTTCGGCGGCCCGGTTGAAGACCACCACCCGGCCGTGCGCGTCCGCGATCACCAGCCCGTCCGGCAGGTCGTCCGGTTCCAGGGTCGCCAAGCCGTCGTCGCCGCCCATGGGTGTCCTCCCCCGCCCCGTACCGGCTCTGAGGGCACCGACCCTAGCGCGCTCAGGCCGTGCCGCGACACCCGCCGGGGGAGCGCTGGGCGCGCGCGGAGGCGTACAGGCACACGGCGGCGGCCGTGGCGAGATTCAAGCTCTCCGCGTGCCCGTGGATGGGGACGCGCACCACCTCGTCCGCCAGCGCCCGGGTCTCCTCCGGCAGGCCCCACGCCTCGTTGCCGAACACCCACGCGCACGGCCCTTCGAGGGTGCCCTCGTCCAGCTCCTGGTCCAGGTCGCGCTGCCCGGCGCCGTCCGCGGCCAGCACCCGCACCCCGGCCGCGCGCAGCCGCGCCACCGCCTCCTCCACCGGCACCCCGGTCGCGAACGGCAGGTGGAACAGGCTGCCCACGGACGCCCGCACCGCCTTCGGGTTGTACGGGTCCACCGAGGCGTCGGTCAGCACCACCGCGTCCGCGCCCGCCGCGTCCGCCGTGCGCAGCACCGTGCCCGCGTTCCCGGGGTCGCGCACGTGCGCGAGCACCGCGACCAGCTTCGGCCGGGCCGCCAGCACCTGCTCGAACGGCGTGTCGATGAACCGGCACAGCGCGACGATGCCCTGCGGGGTGACGGTGTCGCAGATCTCCGCGATCACTTCCTCGGTGGCGGTCAGCACCGGCAGCCCCTCGGCGTGCGCGGTGGCCACGATCTCCGCGTGCCGCTCGGCGGCGTCCCGGGTCAGGTACACCTCCACCACGGCGTGCTCCCCGCCGGGCAGCCGCCCGAACGCCACCGCCTCCCGCACGGCCTGCGGGCCCTCGGCCAGGAAACGCCGCTCCTTGCTCCGCTGGTTGCGCTTGGCCAGTCGGCGGGCGGCGACGACGCGCGGGGAGCGCAGGGAGGTCAGCAGGGGGGTCTCGGTGCTCATGCTCACGTTCTTCGTCACGGAGGGGCGGGCGGACAAGGGGCGCGGTAACGCACGGACCCGCAGGCCGGGCGGCCTGCGGGTCCGGGAAAAGCAGTCAGGGCACGGCCTGGATCAGGCGGCGACCTTGGGGGCGTTGACGTCCTCCGGCAGCGCCTTCTGGGCAACCTCGACCAGCGCGTTGAACGCGACGGTGTCGTTGACCGCGAGCTCGGCGAGCATCTTGCGGTCGATCTCGACGCCGGCGGCCTTCAGGCCCTGCACGAAGCGGTTGTAGGTCATGCCGTTGGCGCGGGCAGCGGCGTTGATGCGCTGGATCCACAGCTGACGGAAGTCGCCCTTGCGCTTCTTGCGGTCGTTGAAGTTGTAAACGAGCGAGTGGGTGACCTGCTCCTTGGCCTTGCGGTACAGGCGCGAGCGCTGGCCGCGGTAGCCGGAGGCGCGCTCCAGGATGACCCGGCGCTTCTTGTGGGCGTTCACTGCCCGCTTGACGCGTGCCACTTCATTACTCCTTGGTTCCGGACCCCGGGTTCGTGCCGCCGGTCCGTTATTCGATTCGGTCGGTAAGGATCAGCTGTGCCCGCGGCCGTGCCGCGGGCGGGCGATCACTTGCCGAGAAGCTTCTTGATCTTCTTGGCGTCGCCGGGGGCCATCTCGGCGTTGCCGGCCAGCTTGCGGGTCAGCGTCGAGGGCTTGTGCTCAAGCAGGTGGCGACGGCCGGCACGCTCGCGCAGCACCTTCCCGGAGCCAGTGATCTTGAAGCGCTTGCTGGCGCCGCTGTGCGTCTTCTGCTTCGGCATGTCGCCGTATCTCCTCGTCGGTCCGTTCGCGGCCCGCACCTCGGGGGGTGCGGGCCGGAACTGGATGGATCTCGTCGCCGGGGCGGATGCCCCGGTTCCGGTGCCGATCCCGTCCGGATTCCGAGCCCGAAGGCTCAGGCGTCCTGGGCGGTCTCGGCGGGCTGCTCGACCTCGGCGGTCTCGGCGGCCGGCTCGACCTCGGCGGTCTCGGTCTCCTCGACCTGCTCCGCCGCGTCGGCCTCCGCCTGCTCGGCGGCCGGGCCGCGACCGAGTCGCTCCGCCTTGCGGGCGTCGGCGATCGCGCGGGCCTCGGCCATCGCCTCGGTCTTCTTCTTGTGCGGGCCGAGAACCATGATCATGTTTCGGCCGTCCTGCTTGGCCGCAGACTCCACGAAGCCCAGCTCCTGGACGTCCTCCGCGAGCCGCTGCAGCAGTCGGAAGCCCAGCTCGGGGCGGGACTGCTCACGACCGCGGAACATGATCGTGATCTTGACCTTGTCGCCCTGCTTGAGGAACCGGACGACGTGACCCTTCTTGGTGTCATAGTCGTGCGGGTCGATCTTCGGCCGGAGCTTCATCTCCTTGATGACCGTGTGCGCCTGGTTCTTGCGCGCCTCACGGGCCTTCATGGCCGACTCGTACTTGAACTTGCCGTAGTCCATGAGCTTGCACACCGGCGGGCGCGCCGTGGCGGCGACCTCGACCAGGTCCAGGTCGTACTCCTGGGCAAGCTCCAGCGCCTTCGCGAGCGGGACGATGCCGACCTGCTCGCCGCTGGGACCGACGAGTCGCACCTCGGGGACGCGAATCCGGTCGTTGATGCGGGGCTCGGTGCTGATGGGGCCTCCTCGGTTGCACCTTCTTCGATGCGGCCGTCGGACGGCGGTCGCACGTAGTGGTTTCGACCACTGGGCGGGGCTTCATTCATGCTTCGCTGCCACCGTCGTCCGACAGGGGCACCGAGCGCACGAAAAAAGCCCCGCACGGTACAGGCGGGGCTCCACACGTTCCGGGATGCCCTGACGGACACCACTGGCGGCGGGCAATCCTTGCGGCGCCTGCCACGGACCGGACCCGTCGGCCCTTCGGCCGCTCGGGTGGGAGACTGTCGCGGTTGCCCTCTCGGGCCTCCTGAGGTGGAGCCTCCACTTGCTGGCCTGGCATCCGAATCGGATTCCTGGCCGGTCAGTCTCGAAGCATACCAGCGTTCCGAGGCCGACCGGTATTCCGGTCCGCCACCACCCGCCTTGTACGCTCCCTTTGTACTGCGCTTTCGCACCAGCATCCCGGAGTGACACCTTGACCAGCCAGCCCGACCACTCGCCCGAGTCCGACCAGGCCCTCGGTTTCGACGACCTGACCCGCGACATCGCCGAGGTCCCCGCCGTCGAGGTGATCACCACCGTCGCCGTCCACCTGATGAGCGCCGCCGCCGTCAAGTGCGGCCTGGCCGAGGGCGGCGAGGCCGACAAGGACCTCGACGAGGCCCGCAAGCTGATCACCGCCCTGGCCGGCCTGGTCACCGCCGGAGCCCCCGAGATCTCCAACTTCCACGCCGCCCCCCTCCGCGACGGCCTCCGCTCCCTCCAGCTCGCCTTCCGCGAAGCCTCCCTCGTCCCCGACGCCCCCGGCTCCGGCCCCGGCGAGAAGTTCACGGGCCCCGTCTACTCCTGACCCGCCCCACCCGAGGCGCCTCCCGCACCCCTGCCGGAGGCGCCTTCGCCTTCCTCCTCGCTTGCGCCCACACACACACCGAAGCCGCCCGCCGGGAAACTTCCCCGACGGGCGGCTTCGGCGTCAGCGACTACGCGTCGTACTCACTGAGCGGCGGGCACGAGCACACCAGGTTCCGGTCGCCGTACGCGCCGTCGATGCGCCGCACCGCCGGCCAGTACTTGTCCGCCGGGTTGACGCCCGCCGGGAAGACGGCCTCCTCGCGGGTGTAGGGGTGCGCCCACTCCCCCGCCAGCATCGCCGCCGTGTGCGGGGCGTTGTGCAGCGGGTTGTCGTCCGCCGCCCACTCGCCCGCGCCGACCTTCTCGATCTCCCCGCGGATAGCGATCATCGCCGCGCAGAACCGGTCGATCTCGTGCAGGTCCTCGGACTCGGTCGGCTCGATCATCAGCGTGCCGGCCACCGGGAACGACATCGTCGGCGCGTGGAACCCGTAGTCGATGAGCCGCTTGGCGATGTCGTCGACGCTGACGCCGGTCTCCTTGCTGAGCGGCCGCAGGTCGATGATGCACTCGTGCGCGACCAGCCCGCCGGGGCCGGTGTACAGCACCGGGAAGTGCGGGGCGAGCCGCTTGGCGATGTAGTTGGCGTTCAGCACGGCCACCTGGGTGGCGCGCTTGAGGCCCTCGCCGCCCATCAGGCGGACGTACGCCCAGGAGATCGGCAGGATCGCCGCCGAGCCCCACGGCGCGGCCGAGATCGGGCCGACGCCGGTCGCGGGGCCGGCCTCGGCCTGCAGCGGGTGGTTCGGCAGGTACGGCGCGAGGTGCGCGCGCACCGCGACCGGGCCGACGCCGGGGCCGCCGCCGCCGTGCGGGATGCAGAAGGTCTTGTGCAGGTTCAGGTGCGAGACGTCCGCGCCGAACTTGCCGGGCTTGGCGAGGCCGACCAGCGCGTTCAGGTTGGCGCCGTCGACGTACACCTGGCCGCCGGCCTCGTGGACGAGGGCGCAGATGTCGGTGATCTGGGTCTCGAACACGCCGTGGGTCGACGGGTAGGTGACCATCAGCACGGCGAGCTGCTCGCGGTGCTGCTCGATCTTCGCCTTCAGGTCCTCGACGTCGACGTCGCCGTCGGCCAGCGTCTTGACCACGACGACCCGCATGCCGGCCATCGCCGCCGAGGCCGCGTTGGTGCCGTGCGCGGACGACGGGATCAGGCAGACGTCGCGCTGGGTGTCGCCGTTCGCCCGGTGGTAGGCACGCACCGCCAGCAGACCGGCCAGCTCGCCCTGCGAGCCCGCGTTCGGCTGGATCGACACCGCGTCGTACCCGGTGACCTCGACCAGCTGCTGCTCCAGCTCGCGGATCAGGGTCAGGAACCCGGCGGCCTGGTCGACCGGCGCGAACGGGTGCAGCTGCCCGAACTCGGGCCAGGTGATCGGCTCCATCTCGGTGGTCGCGTTGAGCTTCATGGTGCAGGAGCCCAGCGGGATCATGCCGCGGTCGAGCGCGTAGTCGCGGTCCGAGAGGCGGCGCAGGTAGCGCAGCATCGCGGTCTCGGAGCGGTGGCTGTGGAACACCGGGTGGGTGAGGTACTCGTCCTCGCGCAGCGCAGCGGCCGGCAGCGCATCGGCGTCCTCGGCGATCTCCGCGGAGACCCCGAACGCGGCGAACACGGCCGCCAGGTGCTCACGGGTGGTCGTCTCGTCGCAGGAAACCGAAACCCGGTCGCCGTCCACCCGGTGCACGTTGACGCCGCCGGCCAGCGCGGCGGCGACGATCTCGTCGGCGCGGCCCGGCACCACGGCCGTCACGGTGTCGAAGAACGCCTCGTGGGCGAGCTCGACGCCGCCCGCGCGCAGGCCGGAGGCGAGCGCGGCGGCGTAGCGGTGGGTGCGGCGGGCGATGTCGGCGAGGCCGTCGGGGCCGTGGTAGACGGCGTACATGGAGGCCATCACGGCGAGCAGCACCTGCGCGGTGCAGATGTTGGAGGTGGCCTTCTCGCGGCGGATGTGCTGCTCGCGGGTCTGCAGGGCGAGGCGGTAGGCGCGGTTGCCGTCGGCGTCGACGGAGACGCCGACCAGGCGGCCGGGCAGGTTGCGGGCGTACTCGGCGCGCACGGCGAGGTAGCCGGCGTGCGGGCCGCCGAAGCCCATCGGGACGCCGAAGCGCTGCGAGGTGCCGCAGGCGATGTCGGCGCCGAGCTCGCCGGGCGAGCGCAGCAGGGTGAGGGCGAGCAGGTCGGCGGCGACGGCGACGATCGCGCCGAGCTGGTGGGCCTGCTCGATGACGGGCTTGATCTCGCGGACGGCGCCGGACGCGCCGGGGTACTGGAGCAGCACGCCGAACACGCCGCGCTCGGCGATCTCGGCCGGGATGCCGTTGGACAGGTCGGCGGTGACGACCTCGACGCCGGTCGGCTCGGCGCGGGTCTGGATCACGGCGAGGGTCTGCGGCAGGGTGTCGGCGTCGACCAGGAAGACGCCGCCCTTGACCTTGGTGACGCGCCGGGCGAGGGCCATCGCCTCGGCGGCCGCGGTGCCCTCGTCGAGCAGCGAGGAGCCGGAGGTGGCCAGGCCGGTCAGGTCGGAGACCATGGTCTGGAAGTTGAGCAGGGCTTCCAGGCGGCCCTGGGAGATCTCCGGCTGGTACGGGGTGTACGCGGTGTACCAGGCGGGGTTCTCGAGGACGTTGCGCAGGATGACCGGCGGGGTGAAGGTGCCGTAGTAGCCGAGGCCGATCATCGAGGTGAGGACCTGGTTGCGGCCGGCCAGCTCGCGCAGTTCGGCGAGCACCTGGGCCTCGCTGCGGCCGGCGGGCAGGCCGAGCGCGGTGAGGCTGCGGATGGCGTCCGGCACAGCGGCGTCGGACAGTTCGTCCAGCGTGCTGTAGCCGACCTGGGCCAGCATCTTCTGCTGGGCGTCGCTGTCGGGGCCGATGTGGCGGTGCTCGAAGGGGCTGGCCTGCTCAAGCGCGGTGAGCGTCGGCTGGGCGTTCATGGGGGTCGGGCCTCCTGGTCGCGGACCGGCGGTGGTACGCACGCCGGCCGGCCGCTGTGGGAGCGTCGGGGCGCACGAACCCGTCAGCCTCCCCCTCTGTCATCGGTACCTGAGAGCTTCGCGCGCCCGGGGTGGTGCCCCGGTCGGCTTGCACCGTCGGCGAGGGCAGCGTCCGAGGGCTTCGGTGCCGACGGTCCTGCCCTGCTTTCCAGAGTGACCTGGCCCTCTCGGTACGGATGCCTGAGAGATTCCGGGGAGGGGTTGCTCCTTCGGCGTCCCGCAACCCGCTTGATCAGCGGTCCGGGACTCTCCCGAGCGGGCTCGGCGGTCGCCGCCCAGGGTACCAGCGCCGGGCTTGACGATCACCGGTACGGCGGTGTGATCCGCCCCGGACGGAGGCATTCGGAATGACACCGTCCGTTACGTGCCTTTTGGTGTGGAATAGCGGCCCGGCACGCTCCTCCGACCGCTCCCCGGACGGGTCCTGCAGGAGCAGCAGCTGGAGGACAGGGTGCAGACCGAAATCGATCCGCGCGACCTGATCGGACACAAGGCGGTCGACCGGAACGGTGACAAGATCGGCACGGTCGACGAGGTCTACCTGGACGACGCCACCGGGGAACCGGAGTGGGCGGCCGTCCGGACGGGCATCTTCGGCCGGGACGCCTTCGTCCCGCTGACCACCAGCGAGTTCTCCGGCGACGAGCTGCACGTCCCGTACGACAAGTCGCTGATCAAGGAGTCCCCGGACTTCGGGGTGGGCCAGCACCTGTCCCCGGAGCAGGAGTTGGAGCTGTACCGGTACTACGGGCTGGACACGGCGGGCGCCGACCGGCCGCTCCGGTTCGCCCCCGCGCCGCCGCCCGCCCCGGCCGCCAAGGAGTACTCGGAGAAGGTCGCCGACCGCGACTTCGGCGACCTCGCCTCCTCCCCCGAACCCGCCCCGGCCCCCGCGCCCGCTCCGGCGCCGGTGCAGGGCCCGGCTCCCGCGCCGGCCGGCTTCACGCCCCCGAGGCCGATCCCCGAGCGGCCCGCCGCCCGTCCCGCCGAGCCGGCCGGGCGGGCGGACCGGCACAAGCCCGCCGCCCCGGTCGAGCTCACCTGCCGCGAGGAGCGCCTGGACATCAGCACCGAGTGGCACACCGTCGGCACCACCCGGCTGCGCAAGTACGTGACCACCGAGGCCGTGGAGCGCCGGGTCCCGCTGGTGCGCGAGCGGGTGCGGGTGGAGCGCATCCCGATCTCGGACGCCGAGCGGGCCTCGCTGAGCGACCAGGAGATCGCCGAGGCCGTCGAGGAGGTCACGCTGCGCGAGGAGCGCCCGGTGGTCCGCAAGTACCTGGCCCCGGTGGAGCGGGTGCGGCTGGTGGTGGAGCGGTACACCGAGGAGCAGGTGATCCGCGAGGAGCTGCGCCGCGAGCAGGTGGAGGTGCACGGCGCGACGAGCGACACCGACCAGGAGACGCAGCGGCGGTCGTGGAACGCGCAGCCGCAGTCCCCGGCGGCGTCTCCGGTCTGACGCAACGCCAACTTCCGGCCCCGGTCCGCCTCGGCGGGCCGGGGCCTTCGCCTTTGCCAAAGTTTAACCATTAGATATTTGACAGCCTGAAGCATCTCCCCCCATCGTTACTTCAGTTCATGCACTATCGCCATATGAAGCAACCCGGAGGATTCCCGTGAGTGAGGCACCACAGCCCACCGCCACGGCCGACAAGCCCACCAGCGCCCGGGTCCTGCCCGCGCTGATCCTCGCCATGCTGGCCTTCAGCGTGGTGCAGACCGCAGTCGTCCCGATCCTTCCGAGCCTGGCCGTGAAGCTGAACGTCTCGGGCTCCGACATCACCTGGCTGATGACCGCCAACCTGCTCTCCGCGGCGGTCCTCACCCCGCTGCTGGGCCGCTTCGGCGACCTGCGCGGCCGCAAGCCGATGCTGCTGGTCTCGCTGGCCGGCCTGGTGCTCGGCTCCGGCCTCGCGGTCTGCACCCACTCCTTCGGCCTGCTGGTCGTCGCCCGGGTCCTGCAGGGCGCGGGCGGCGGCGTGCTGCCGCTGGCGATCAGCATCGTGCGCGACGAACTGCCCAGGCAGAAGGTCACCGCCGGCGTCGCCGCGATCTCCGCCTCGATGGGCGTCGGCTCCGGCCTCGGCCTGGTCGCCACCGGCCTGCTGCTGGAGCAGTGGGACTACAAGTCGATCTTCTGGATGGGCCTGGCCATCGGCCTGGTCGCCGTCCTGCTGGTGGCCCTCCTGGTGCCCAGCGACCCGGTCGTCGACAAGAACGGCGGCGCCGACCCGCTCGGCGCGCTCACCCTGGCCGGCTGGCTCTCCGCCCTGCTGATCGCCGTCAGCCGCGGCAACGACTGGGGCTGGACCTCCAACCGCACCCTCGGCCTGTTCGCCGTCGCCGCCGTCGTCGCCCTGATCTGGCTGCTCGTCGAGTCCAAGGTCTCGCACCCGCTGGTCGACCTCAAGATGATGGCCCGCCCGGCCGTCGCCTTCACCAACATCTCCGGCCTGCTGATCGGCTTCGGCATGTACGGCTCGTTCCTGGTGATCAGCAACTTCGCGCAGACCCCGGAGAAGTACACCCACTACGGCTTCACCGCCACCGTCCTGCACGCCGGCATCATGCTGCTGCCGTCCGCGGTCGGCTCCATGGTCGCCGCCCCGCTCGGCGCCCTCCTGATCGCCCGCCGCGGCCCCCGCCTCCCGCTGGTCGTCGGCGGACTGCTCGGCGCCGTCTCGATGGCCTACCTGGCGCTGCGCCACGACGCCGAGTTCGACATCTACTTCTCCTCCGCCGTCTTCGGCCTCGGCGTCGGCCTGGCCTACGCCGCCATGCCCGCCTACATCAACGGCGCCGTCCCCGCCGAGCAGTCCGGCATCGCCAACGGCATGAACGCCGTCCTGCGCACCGTCGGCGGCGCCGTCGGCACCGCGGTCATGAGCGCGATCCTCACCGGCGACACCCTCCCCGTGCACCTGCCGACCCTGAACGCCTACCAGAACGCCTTCTGGGTCGCCGGCGCCATGTGCCTGGTCGCCGCCGCCGTCCCCTTCGCCATCCGCGCCACCAAGGCCTCCACCCCCGCCCAGTCCCCCGCCCGGACCCTCACCAAGACCGACGCCTGACGGCGTCCCCCTCGCGTACTGGACACACGCGAGTCACCACGGACACCCCCCGCCACGGGCATCGGCGGGGGGTGTCCGCGCGTCCTGCCGCCCAGCCCACCACCACCGCCGCGAACTCGCCTCCCCCCGATCGCGCCCCGGCAGCCGCCCCACCCCTAGACCGCCGGAGGCCTGAGCGGGAGCGCCCCCGAAGCCGACAACGCCTCGTCGTCCACCGCGAACGTCCGCACCCGCCCCGGACGCTCCGAGTACGGCGTCTCGAACCGCACCGTCACCCGCCCCACGCCGCTCCCCTGCACCCACCCCGGCCCGTACTCCCGGTGCGTCACGTCCTGCCCCGGCCACCACCGCCGCGCCACCGGCTCGACCGCCTCCTCCTCGACCTCCTCCTCGGCGTCCTCCCCCTCCTCCCCGTCCACCTCCTGCTCCGCCTGCGCGAACAGGTCCTCCTGCGTGTAGTCCGCGAGCTGCGCGACCCCCACCCCCAGCAGCCGCACCCCGCCGGTGGTGTCCACCTGCCCGGCCAGCCGCCGCGCCGTCGCCGCGATCACCACCGGATCGTCCGTCGGCCCGCCCAGCGTCTCCGACCGCGTGAGCGTCGAGAAGTCGAACCGCCGCACCTTCAGCACCACCGTCCGCCCCGACCGCCCGGCCGCCCGCAGCCGCCGCACGCAGCGCGCCGACAGCTGGTCGATCTCCCGCAGGATGCGGTCCCGATCCGCCAGGTCGACCTCGAAGGTGTCCTCCACCGAGACCGACTTCGCGTCCCGGTCCGGCACCACCGGCCGCTCGTCCCACCCCAGCGCCATCTGGAACACGCCCGCCCCGTGCGCCTTCCCCAGCAGCGCCACCAGCTCCTCGAACCCGGCCTCCGCCAGGTCCGCCACGCTCGTCAACCCGGCCCGGCGCAGCGCCTGTTCGGTGGCCGGCCCGATGCCGGGCAGCGCGCGCACCGGCATCGGCGCGAGCACCGACTGCTCGGAGCCGGGCTCGATCAGCACCAGCCCGTCCGGCTTGGCCTTCTCGGAGGCGATCTTCGCCATCAGCTTGGACGCGGCGGCGCCCACCGAGGCCGTCAGCCCGGTCCGCTCCACGATGTCCGCCCGCAGGTCCTGCGCCACCGCCAGCACCAGCTGCGCCCCCTCGGCGGGCGTCGCCTCGGCCAGCGCCGGCCCGTACGGCCCGGCCTCCAGGTCGACGAACGCCTCGTCCAGGCTGAGCGGTTCGACCAGCGGGGAGCGCTCCCGCAGCAGCCCCATGACGATCTCGCTGTTGGCCCGGTAGGCCTCGAACCGGCCGGTCAGGAAGGCCGCGTTCGGGCAGAGCCGCCGGGCCTGCGCCATCGGCATCGCCGAGTGCACGCCGAACTTCCGGGCCTCGTACGAGGCGGTGGAGACCACCCCGCGCCCGCCGAGGCCTCCGACGATGACCGGCTTTCCGCGCAGGCTCGGCTTGGACGCCTGCTCCACGGCCGCGAAGAAGGCGTCCATGTCGAGATGGATGATGCTCGGCACGGACCTCACGAGTCGATCATCCCGCGCCGCACCGACAGTGCGGCCGCCGAGCGGCCGCTCAGCCCCGCGCCGCGTCGGCGAGCGCCCGCGCCACCCCGTCCTCCCGCCGGCCGAGCAGCGCCGGGTCGGGCCGCAGCAGCACGTTCAGGAACGCCTTCGCCGCGCCGGCGGTCTCCCGTACCTCGCCGTAGTGCCAGGTGGTGTCGTGCCACTCCTCCACACCGACGCCCGCCGCGTCGATCCCGGCGGCCCGGCACAGCGCCAGCGCCCGCCGCACGTGGAAGGTCTGGCTGATCAGCACCGCGTTGTCGACGCCGAAGATGCGGTGCGCGCGCGTGCAGGAGTCCCAAGTGTCGAAGCCCGCGTAGTCGCCGACCACCCGCACCTCGGGCACGCCGCGTTCGATCAGGTAGGCGCGCATCGCGTCGGTCTCGTCGTACTCGCGGGTGCCGTTGTCACCGGTGACCAGGATCGCCTGCACCTTGTCCGCCCGGTACAGCTCAAGGGCGGCGTCCAGCCGGTGCGCCAGGTACGGGGAGGGCCTGCCGTCCATCAGGCCGGCGCCGAACACCACCGCCACCGGCGCGGACCGCACGCTCTGCACGGTGCCGACCTTGTGGGACTGCGTCACGAACAGCCAGGCGTTCGGGGTGAGGGCCAGCGCCGTGCACGCCACCAGCGCCTGGAACCAGCGCCGCTGCCCGCGCCTGCTGCCCCAGCCCGGGGGCCGCCGCGTCAGCAGCCATCGCCCGCGCCGCCCGAGACCTCGCATGATCGTCCGCACACGGCAGAGGACGAACCGCCCACCCGGCCGGTTCCCGCCGGCGGGCGGTCAGACCGCGCGGTTGCGGCGCTGCGCCAGCTCGTCGGCCGGGTCGTGGCCGAGCAGCGTCTCGCCGGTGTCGGTGCGCTCCCCGTGCAGCCGGCCGAGGGTGGCCTCCAGCTCCTGCCAGACCGCGCCGACGGCGATGCCGAACACGCCCTGCCCGCCGTTCAGCAGATCGACGACCTGCTGCGGGGAGGTGCACTCGTAGACCGTCGCGCCGTCGCACATCAGCGTCAGCCCCGTCAGGCCGGCCTGGTCGGCGGACTGCAGGTGCGTGACGGCGACCCGGATGTTCTGCAGCGAGACGCCCGCGTCCAGCAGCCGCTTGACGATCTTGAGCAGCAGGATGTCGCGGAAGCTGTACAGTCGCTGCGCGCCGGCCGGGAAGCCGGTGCGCACCGAGGGCTCCAGCAGGCCGGTGCGCGCCCAGTAGTCGAGCTGCCGGTAGGTGATGCCGGCGGCCGCGCAGGCCGTGGGCCCGCGGTAGCCGACCAGCGCCGAGGTGGGCGTGAGCCGTTCGATCGCGGGCTGCCCGGGCTGGACGGCCGGGAAGCGGCCGAGTCGGGGCAGCTCGTCACCGTCCGGTTCGGGCCGCCAGGGCCGCCCGATCGGACCGCGGCCGGCGCGCGGCACGTGCACCGCGCACAGGGCTCCGGAACGCGTCTCGTCGCCGGTGCCGCTCATCGCCAACCTCCGTCCATTCCGCCTCAAGGCCCCTGTGGCCCCGCACGGACCCGAACGGGCCCAGGCTGCGGGCGGCCCGTCCGGCGGGCCATCACCTGACGGTAGGCAGTGGCCCGAGCACCGTCAACGATCGCCACGCCGGGGCCTCGCACAAACTTCACCCCATCGAGTGGTTATTCGTGCCCCATGTGCGGGTAGCGGAATGGATTTCTACCACAGCCGAGTTGCGGGCGGTGGCCTGCCCCGGTAGCAGCGCGTCCAACACCCCTCACCGGCCGTCGGCTACTGCTGGCCGCCCCCGAAGTCCTCCGGCGAGACCTGGTCCAGGAACTCCCGGAACTTCTCGACCTCGTCCTCCTGCTCGTCCGGGATCGAGATGCCGGCCTCCGCCAGCACCTCCTCGCTCCCGAAGATCGGCGTGCCGGTGCGCAGCGCCAGCGCTATCGCGTCGGACGGGCGCGCACTCACCTCGACACCCCCGGAGAACACCAGGTCCGCGTAGAACACACCGTCCCGCAGGTCGTTGATCCGCACCTCGGTCAGCTGCTGGCCGGTCGCCTCCAGCACGTCCTTGAACAGGTCGTGCGTCAGCGGCCGCACCGGAGTCATGCCCTGCTGGGCGAAAGCGATCGCGGTGGCTTCCCCCGGCCCGATCCAGATCGGCAGGTAGCGGTCCCCGCCGACCTCCCGCAGCAGCACGATCGGCTGGTTGGAGGGCATCTCCACCCGGACACCCACGACGTCGAGCTCATTCACACCAGCAACCCTATGGCGCGCGCCCCCGATAGGAAAGCGCAGCAGGCAGCGGCCGCCGCGATCCGGACGCCGCCCGCCGAACCCCGGCCGCTCAGGACCGCGCCCGCAGCCCCGCCTGGACCATCGCCGCGTGCAACCGCACCGACAACGTCGCCAACTCCCGGGCCGTCGCCTCCGCGTGCGCCCGGGTCTGCGGATTGCGGTGCCGCCGCAACGGCGCCACCACCTGCTCCACCAGCGAAACCTCCCGGTCCGCCGCCGCCTTCACCGCCCGCAGGTGCCGCGGCTCCAGACCGAACCGGCCCAGCTCCGCCACCAGCCGCGCGATCTGCAACGCCTCGCCGTCGTACCCGCCGTCCGGCCCCGGCTGCACCAGCCCGTACGACTCCCACTCGACGAGTTCCCGCTCCTGCGCCTCCGCCGCCGCGATCAGCTCGGCCCGGCCCAGCCGCACCCCGCCGGCCGCCGACGACCCGGCCAACTCCCGGTCCGCCTCCTCCAGCGGCCCCGGACGCGCCTCCGCGGCCGGCAGCGCCGGAGGCTGCTCGCCGCGCTCGATCGCGTCCAGGTGCTCGCGGATCACCCGCAACGGCAGATAGTGGTCGCGCTGCATCCGCAGCACGTACGCCAACCGCTCCACGTCCGCCGCCGAGAACTTCCGGTAGCCGGACGGGGTGCGCTGCGGCTCGACCAGGCCCTCCGCCTCCAGGAAGCGGATCTTCGAGATCGTCACCTCCGGGAAGTCGTCCCGCAGGAAGGCCAGCACCGCGCCGATGGACAGCAGTTCGTCACCCCGCCGGCGCGCCTCGCCCGCGCGGCGCGAAGCCGGCACGGGCGAGGACCCGAGGGACGGGGTCGGAGTCTGTGGGGTCACTCGGGCTCCAAACGGAGAAGTGGTCAGTACCCCCGGTGGTGGCTGGCGAAGAACACCAGCCGGTACTTACCGATCTGCACCTCGTCGCCGTTGCTGAGCAGCACCTCGTCGATCCGCTCCCGGTTCACGTAGGTGCCGTTCAGGCTGCCCACGTCCGCGACCGAGAAGCCACCGTCGGGCTGCCGGCGGAACTCCACGTGCCGACGCGACACCGTCACGTCGTCCAGGAAGATGTCCCCCTGGGGGTGGCGACCCGCCGTGGTCACGTCCGAGTCCAGCAGGAACCGGCTCCCCGAGTTCGGGCCGCGCTGCACGATCAGCAGCGCCGAACCCGGCGGCAGCGCGTCGATCGCCGCGATCACCTCGGCCGACAGCGCCGGAGTGGCGCCCGTCGACGTCGCGGTCGGGTCGTACGACTCGATGCCGGAGATCGAAATGGTCGACGTGGTCTCCGCCGCGCCCTCCGGGAAACCGCCGCCACGCAGCTGAGTACCGCAGTTCGAGCAGAACCGGGCCTGGGCCGGGTTCTGGTTCCCGCACCGCGGGCACGGGCTGGTGCCAGCCATGTTCACAGCCTCCTGGCGCGGCCCACCCGACTGGGGGTGACCGGCGTAGGTGTCCGGGGCAAACCCTCCACCGGAGGTTGAGGGTCCTGACGGGAAACCTATGCGCGGCCCGCCCGACGAATCAACCGACGCGCCGTAACCCGCGTCCAACTGCCCGGTCGGCACGCCGGCCCCCTGGGTCACGTCCTCCCGGTACAGCGGACGCTGCCCGTCCGGCGCCGGACGGGCCGACGGCACCGCGGCGTCCTCCTGCCGGAACCGGGCGGTCGGCGCCTCCGCCGCCTTCTTGTTACGGCCGAAAAGCTTCGAGAAAAAACTCACGGGCGAATCCCCTTGCGTGTGACAGAACCGCCCGCGGGGCAGGGTTCAGGGCTCGATGTGGCGGTAAGCCCGGCATCCGGCCGGAAACTGACGATCGACAAGACCCAGTGTCGCCGACTCCCCGCGAGCGCCCACCACCGGGGGCGACCCGCAGCTGACGAACCGTACGGAGCGCGCCCCGTCACTTCGCCGCCGGCTTGCCGTACTGCAACGGCCGCGGGGTGGCCAACACGTCCACCACCACCTTCTGCTGCTGGACGATGTCCGCCCGCGCCTGCTGCTTCTCCAAGCTGCGCACCACACCACCGGGAATGTTCAGCGCCGGAGTCAGATCCTGCGGGTTGCCCACCACGGTGAAACGGAACGGCTGCGACACGTCCTTGCCGTCGATCCGCACACCGCCCGACGCGTTGTCGGTGAAATACGTCCCGGCCACCACGCGCACGTCGTTGATCTGAATCGCCTCCGCCCCCGCCGCTCGGAGTTCCTGCAGGGTGTCCAGCAGCATATCCGCCTTCACCTGCCCTTGGGGATCATCGATCGTCAGCACGATGCCCGGACCGACCGCCTTCTCCGTCCCCGCCAGCACGCCCAGCTCGGCGGCCTTCTTCCTGGTCTGCTCCTGCGCCTCCTTGGCCTGGTTGGAGGAGTTCTCCAACTGCGCCAGGTTCTGCTGCAGCTGCGTCTTCTCGAACTGCAGACGCTGCTGGCGGCCGTCCAGTTCGTCCAGGATCCGCACCAGGTCCTCCTGCCGCGCCCCGCGCAGCTGGCTGTGGTCGTTCGTCGACCGCACCTGGATCGCCAGCGCCAGCCCCAGCGCGAACAGCAGCAGCGCCACCACCAACTGACCGCGCGACACCCGCGGCGGCCACAGCGCCGCCTTCAGACGGGTCCGCCCGTCCGACGGCAACGCCACCGGCACCCGGGCCGCCACCGGCTGCTCCGCCTCGGCCTCCGCGGCCTCGACCTCCGCGGCCCGGGGCTGCTCGGCCGCCGGCTCCGCGGCCGCCGCGGGCTCCTTCTTCGGCTCCTGCGCCTCGGCCGGGCGCTCCTCGCCCTGGCCCTGCGGCTCCTTCTCCTCGCTCACAACCGCCCCCTAGGCCCTGAACACGTGCCGGCGGATGGCCGCCGCGTTCGAGAAGATCCGGATGCCCAGCACCACGACCACGCCGGTGGACAGCTGCGAGCCCACGCCCAGCTGGTCGCCCAGGAACACGATCAGCGCCGCCACCACCACGTTCGACAGGAACGACACCACGAAGACCTTGTCGTCGAAGATCCCGTCCAGCATCGCCCGCACGCCGCCGAACACCGCGTCCAGCGCCGCCACCACCGCGATCGGCAGATACGGCACCACCGCGTTCGGCACCTCGGGCTGCACGAACACGCCGACGACCACGCCGATCACGAGACCCAGTACGGCAATCACGGTGTAGCTGCTCCTGTTCCGGTGGGGGTGGACTTCACGGTCGAACGCCCGGACTTGGACGGCGCCGGCGAGGACGGCGACTTCGGCTTGGCGGTCGGCGACGGCGGCGCGGGCGGTTGGGACGGCGCGGGCGACGGCGTCCCGGCCACCCGCAGCGTCACGCCCAGCGCGGCCGGCAGCGTCAGCGACTTCTGCGCGGACACCGTCGAACGGATCCCGTAGCTGTCCTGGATGACCTTCAGGTAGTGGCCGCCCTCGTTCTCCTGGAACGCCTGCGCCAGCCGCGGCCCGTCCCCGATCGCCAGCAGCGTGTACGGCGGCACCAGCGGGCGGTTGTCCACCAGGATGGCGTCACCGGCGGCCCGGATCGCCGACAGCGCGGTCAGCCGCTGCCCGTTCACGGACACCGCCTCCGCGCCCGCCAGCCACAGGCCGTTCACCGCGTACTGCAGGTCGTGGTCCTTGACCCGGCCCTTGTTGCCGAAGCCCTCCGCGTTCCGCGGGTCGCTCACATTGCCACCGGCGCCGGTACCGGCCGCGTCCTCGATCACCAGCTTGATGCCCGGCCCGGTGATCGCGCCCGTCCCGGCCTGCGCGGCCAGCCTCGCCAGCCCGCCGTCGTCGCCCGACTGCAGGGCCTGCGCCTGGGCGTCCGCGACCTTGTCGCGATCCTCCTCGACCTGCCGCTGCAGGGCGTCCGCCGCCTTGTTCGCGTCGTTCACCCGGCTCACCAGGGCGTCCCGCTCCCGCGCCAGGACGGGCGCCGCCTCCTGGGTGTTCACCGCCCCGACCGTCACCACGGCCGCCGCCAGCGCCAGCCCCAGGGCCAGCACCAGTCGCCCCTTCGCCGTCCCCGGCAGCCGCGACCGGCCCTCCGCCCCGCGCGCCCGGGCCGCCTCCGCGTACCCGTCGTCCAGCGAGTGCTCCATCACCGTGGTCAGCAGGGACATCGAGGCGTCCGGACGGCGGAACCGCCCCTCCGGGTCACTCGGCGTCGACGTTGCTGGCATGCGCCACATCGTTTCACGACCGCGCGGCGGCCCACGACCAGCCCCCGGGGCCGTGCGACGGTTCTGCACACGATCGTGACAAACGCCCGGAGGGGACGGACCCGCAGGCCCGCCCCCGTCCGAACACCTGCCGCACTACCTCCCGGCGCCGTCCACCACCGCGGCCCACTCGTCCAGCAGCCGCTCCGTCGCCTCGTCGTCCGGGCCCTCCGCCCACAGGTGCGTGACGGCCTCCGCCGGGTCCGGCAGCACCAGCGTCCACCGGCCGTCCGCCTCGACCACCCGCACGCCGTCCGTGGTGTCGAGCTTGCGGTTGCCCGCCGCCTCCACCACCGAGCGCATCACCATGCCCTTCGCGGCCCACGGCGTCGCGATGTCGCGCTTCTGGATGTGCGCCTGCGGGATCCGCGCGTCGATCTGACTCAGAGTCAGCTGTGTCCGCGCCACCAGCCCCACCAGCCGCACGAACGCCGCCGCGCCGTCCAGCACCCCGGAGAACTCCGGCACCACGAAACCGCCGCGCCCGTCGCCGCCGAAGATCGTGCCGTCCGCCGCCGCGGCCTTCGCCAGGTCGTCCGGCGAGGTCGTCGTCCAGATCACCTGGGTGCCGTGGTACGCCGCCACCTGCTCGGCGATCCGCGTCGTCGTCACCGGCAGTGCCACCTGCCCGGCCCGGCGCTCCGCCGCCACCAGGTCCAGCAGCACAAGCAGCGCCCGGTCGTCCTCGATCACCCGGCCGAGCTCGTCCACGAAGGACACCCGCTCGCCGACCGGGTCGAACCGCACGCCGAACGCGGCCCGCGAGGACGCCACCAGCTCGCCCAGCCTGGCCAGCGCCGCCCGCCGCTCGTCCGCGCCCTCGGTCGGCCGCGCCTCGTCCAGGCCGCCGGCCACCGTCAGCGTCTCCACCCCGAGCCGGCCGAGAATGCTCGGCAGCACCAGGCCCGCACTGCCGTGCGCGGCGTCCACCACCACCTTCAGCCCGGCCTCCCGCACCCCGGTGGTGTCCACCTCCCGCAGCAGGTTCGTCGCATACGAGTCGAACACGCTCGCCGGGTGCAGCAGGTCACCGATCTCGCCCGGGAACGCCCGCCGGAACTCCTGCCGCGCGTACACCCGGTCCAGCTTCCGCTGCCCCGCCTGCGACAGGTCCGCACCGCGCTCGTCGAAGAACAGGATGTCCAGCGAGTCCGGCACCCCCGGCGTGGTCCGCAGGAAGATCCCGCCGGCACTCCCCCGCGCCGTCGCCTGCCGGGCCACCGGCATCGGCACGTTCTCCAAGTCCCGGACGTCGATCGCACTGGTCTGCAACGCCGAGATCATCGCCCGCTTCAACGCCCGCGCACCACGCGAGTGGTCACGCGCGATGGTGACGGTGGCGCCCTTCTTCAACGTCGTCGCGTACGCCCCCGCCAGCCGCACCGCCAGCTCCGGCGTGATCTCCACGTTCAGGATGCCCGACACGCCGCGCACCCCGAACAGGTGCTCCTGGCCGCGCGACTCCCAGATCACCGAGGTGTTGACGAAGGCGCCGGCCTCGATCGTCTTGAACGGGTAGACCCGGACGTTGCCCGCGATGATCGACTCCTCGCCGATCAGGCACTCGTCACCGATCACCGCGCCCTCGTCGATCCGCGCCGCCTGCATCACGTCGGTGTTCTTCCCGACCACGCACCCGCGCAGGTTCGACTGCGGCCCCACGTACACGTTGTCGTGCACCACCGCCTTGTGCAGGAACGCGCCGCGCTTGACGACCACGTTCGACCCCAGCACGGTGTGCTCGCGCAGCTCCACGCCGGCCTCGACCTTGGCGTAGTCACCGATGTACAGCGGCCCGCGCAACACCGCCTCCGGGTCCACCTCCGCGCCCTCGGCCACCCACACGCCGGGCGAGATCTCGAACCCGTCCAGCTCGACCTGGACCTTCCCCTCCAGCACGTCGGCCTGGGCCTTCAAGTAGCTCTCGTGGGTACCCACGTCCTCCCAGTAGCCCTCGGCGACATAGCCGAACACCGGCTTGCCCTCCTTGAGCAACTGCGGGAACACATCGCTCGACCAGTCGACCGACTCCCCCGCGGCCACGTAGTCGAACACTTCCGGCTCCATCACGTAGATGCCGGTGTTCACCGTGTCCGAGAAGACCTGCCCCCAGGTCGGCTTCTCCAGGAACCGCTCGACCTTGCCCTCGTCGTCCGTGATGGTGATACCGAATTCCAACGGGTTCGGCACCCGGGTCAGGCACACCGTCACCAGCGCGCCCTTCTCCCGGTGAAAGGCAATCAACTCGGAAAGATCGAAGTCCGTCAGCGCATCACCGGAGATCACCAAAAACGAATCGTCCCGCAGCGCGTCCTCGGCGTTCTTGACGCTGCCGGCCGTCCCCAGCGGTGTTTCCTCGTTGGCATAGGTGAGGTGCATCCCCAGTTCCTCACCGTCGCCGAAGTAGTTCTTCACCAGCGACGCCAGGAACTGCACAGTCACCACAGTGTCAGTGAGGCCGTGCCGCTTCAGCAGCCGCAGCACGTGCTCCATGATCGGCCGATTGGCGACCGGCAACAGCGGCTTGGGCATGCTGGAAGTCATCGGGCGGAGTCGAGTGCCCTCCCCGCCCGCCATCACAACGGCTTTCATTACGGGTGCGTCCTCCTTCGCGGTGGTGAACCCCTGCGGGTCCATCAAACCGGTCCGACGCATGTCTACCCGGAAGAAATGATCCGACTCACCGAGGAGGCCGTGTGAAACGTCTCAGCCCGATCTCAAACGGCAGCCGAACGCTCCGCCCGCAACATCTGCCTCGCCTGCACGGCGTACAACGCGCCGGCCCACCAGTACAGCGTCGTCCCCCACCAGATGAACGCCCAACTCACCACGTTCGCAACCCGGTGCACCCACCCCTCGCCGACCCCCAGCAGCAGAAGCGGAAACGCGTACATCAGATTGAACGTGGCGGCCTTCCCCAGAAAACTCACGTTCAACGGCCCGTAACCCGCCCGGTTGAGCCGCAGCAGCACCACCCCGACGAACGCCTCCCGAGCCACCAGCAACGCCGTCAGCCACCACGGCAGGATCTCCCGCCACGTCAGCCCCACCAGCGTCGACACGATGTACAGCCGGTCCGCGGCCGGGTCCAACAACTGCCCCAGCCGGCTGATCTGCCCCCACCGCCGAGCCAGCTTCCCGTCCAGGTAGTCGCTGACCCCGCTCAGCATCAGGACGACAATCGCCCACCCGTCGTTCTTCGGCCCCCCGAAGACGGGCCACAGCACCAACCACAAAAAGATCGGCACGCCCACCAGCCGAGCCATGCTCAGCAGATTCGGGATCGTAAGGACCCGGTCGGTCTGGACGCGCGTCTCCTGGACCTCCACTGTGCGGAGCCTCCTGTGGTACCAACGACAAAGTGTGCGGGATCGACCTTACAACAGAAAAGCCCCCTGACATCCCGTCAGGGGGCTTTTCCGAATAATTGTTCGGCGGCGTCCTACTCTCCCACAGGGTCCCCCCTGCAGTACCATCGGCGCTGTGAGGCTTAGCTTCCGGGTTCGGAATGTAACC